>JAJRBU010000165.1 GCA_028679315.1 Methanoregulaceae archaeon | reverse complement strand
CAGTCATCGTGATAGTCTCGGTCAGGACCGCTCCTTCACCGCCGACTTCAGCATAGTTATAGGCTTCCTGGTAGATGTCGCCGCCGGTCGCTGTTGACACGATGGTCGCAGTGACCTCACTTGGAAGGGCTGATACTACCCCAACCATCAATATCATTGCGAGAATTGTTAGAATGAGATACCTCATTTGTTTTCATCACTCCTGTAAAGTTGCGAGAGATGAATACTCCCAACATTACAGAAGATAGTATCCCCAATCATGTTAAAAATTTATCGAAAGCTGTTTTTCTGTTAAAATTTCATACACCTTGATGTCAGGGATATCAGGACTTCCACTTCTTCTACCAATCTCTCCCCTTAAAAGGAATCTTTGGATAAGAATTCCTGGCCATCAGGGGTTTTTGAATGGAATGACGTCAGGATTCCCCCTTTTCTTCTATAAAGCATTCTATAAAAGAATGATTGGTACAACCTTAATGATGGACTGGTCGTTTCTCGACATTGTGGTCAATATATAGTAAATATTTGTCGGTGTATTCACAAGAAAAAAAGAAATTTTGGTTTGATTACCATATCCAGTTCTCGTGATACTGGTATACGTAGTCAGCAGATGCATCGCCATTGATGTTCATGGCAACAGATCCAGTGTTGGGTCCCCACCAGTCAATGTAGTTGTACATGTACTGGTATGCTTCATCATTGGCATCAAGGGTTGCAACATTGTTCTGGACCACATCATAGGCCGAGGGATCCATGTTCCACCACGTGTCTGCGTAATTCATGAGATACTGGTACGAGACGTCCCCGCCGGTTGCTGCTGCTGAAATGGACTGGCCGATCGAGTTCGTGGACTCTCCTCCTGTAAAGTACAGGGGATAATTGGTGGCCTCATTGTATCCGTACTGGTCAACACCAATATCATCAGAGATCGCCGTGAGAGCAATGTCCTGGGCTACGGTAACCGAGTCCATGAACTCTGCATTGTTCCAGGCGTCCTGGTAGACATAATCGGCGTCCCCGCTGATCCATGAAAGCTGGCCAAGGTTGAGGTTGTTACCATAAACGTAAGCATCGTTCCAGCCGTACTGATCGGCGTAATCGGCAGCAACGGCGTTCAGGTAGATGGACTGCCCGAGGATATCGTCACCGAACGTCAGCATATCATTGTAAGCGTCCTGGTACGCGTAACCCTCGGAGTTTGCCGCTGCGTTCAGTACCTGGGTAGCTTCCGATACCGCTCCATCAGACGAGAAGTAGTTATACAGGTACTGGTCGACATCGTCGCCGGTGCCGCTCATGGTGATATCCTGGGCTGACCACGTGTTGGTTCCAGCATACCAGTTGTCGTTGTAGAAGTACTGGTAGACCCAGTCGCCAGCGATGGCATTCAGCGTTGCTGACTGATCAACCATGATTGTATCATAGCCGTTCATGTCTGCCCAGTTGTAGCCGTCCTGGTAAGCGTAGCCTCCGGCATTTGCATCCATGCTCACATCCTGGAATGCTACTGCCCCGTCACCATAGAACCAAGCGTCATTGTAAGCACCCTGATCGATGTCCCCGCCAGCGACAGCGGCCTGTTCGATGCTCTGGGTTGCGAGAGAGCCGGCATCAGGATCAACCCAATTCCAGGCCATCTGGTAGACATAGTCTTCAGCTGATGCGGTCTGGTCAATGGTCTGGGTAGTGGTTGTTCCTACTCCGTAGACTTCGGCATAGTTGCTTGGCCAGTAATCTATACCATAGATCTCATAATAGATGCCGTATTCCTCATCGTCCAGTTCGTAGTAGTAATCACCATAATTCTGCCAGACGTTGTCCCCGGTAGCATCCATGCTGATACTTTGAGTAAGCACTGCTCCATCGCCGTATACAATGGCATAGTTACCTGGCTCATCAGAGTAGATGTCGTCGTAATAGTGATACTCTCCACAAATCGGACACCAGTACCATCCTTCATACTCATCATACCAGCCATAGTTCTGCCAGACCTCCGTTCCGGTTGCAGCCATGGCGATGTCCTGGGTCACAACTGCAAGGGCTCCATCGGCATAGCCTTCGTTGGAAGCTTCCTGGTCAACAATCCCGGTGCCTTCAGCAGTCATCGTGATAGTCTCGGTCAGGACCGCTCCTTCACCGCCGACTTCAGCATAGTTATAGGCTTCCTGGTAGATGTCGCCGCCGGTCGCTGTTGACACGATGGTCGCAGTGACCTCACCTGGAAGGGCTGATACCACCCCAACCATCAATATCATTGCGAGAATTGTTAGAATGAGATACCTCATTTGTTTTCATCACTCCTGTAAAGTTGCGAGAGATGAACACCCCCCAACATTACAAAGAGTAGTAATTTCTGCTCACACCATAAAATTATCGAATCTCGTCTATCGTGAGAATTTCATACCAGTTGCTACCAGGACCCCCCGTCTTTTTTTCAGTCTCTCCCATTAACAGGATTCTTTGGATAACAATTCCCGGCCGCTTGGGGATTTTTTAAGGAGTGAAAGTCAGGATATCCCCCTTTTCCTCAATGCAGCTATCCGATAACTGACGTATTGGATACGATCCTGCTGATCGACCGTTTTCTACTCGACAATTGTCAATGTATAATAAATGTTGGCCGGTGAGTGAAAAAGAAAAAATGAATTTTGGTTTGATTACCCAATCCAGTTCTCGTGATACTGGTATACGATATCAGCGGATGCATCGCCATTGATGTTCATGGCAACTGATCCAGTGTTGGGTGCCCACCAGTAAATCCAGTTGAACATTTCCTGGTCTGCGTAGTCGTTAGCAGCAAGTGTTGCAACGTTGTTCTGGGTCACTGTATAGCTGGAGGGTAATCCATTCCACCACGTGTCTGCTTCATTGTAGAGGTACTGATACGAGACGTCCCCGCCGGTTGCTGCGGCTGATATGGACTGGCCGATCGAGTTCGTGGACTCTCCTCCTGTAAAGTACAGGGGATAATTGGTGGCCTCATTGTATCCGTACTGGTCAACACCAATATCATCAGAGATCGCCGTGAAAGCAATGTCCTGGGCTACGGTAACCGAGTCCATGAACTCTGCATAGTTCCAGGCGTCCTGGTAGACATAATCGGCGTCCCCGCTGATCCATGACAGCTGGCCGAGGTTGAGGTTGTTACCATAAACGTAAGCATCGTTCCAGCCGTACTGCACAGCGTCATCAGCCGCAACCGCATTCAGGTAGATGGACTGGCCGAGGACATCGTCACCGAACGTCAACATATCATTGTAAGCGTCCTGGTACGCGTAACCCTCGGAGTTTGCCGCTGCGTTCAGTACCTGGGTAGCTTCCGATACCGCTCCATCAGAGGAGAAGTCGTTTTCCAGAATCTGGTCGACATCGTCGCCGGTGCCGCTCATGGTGATATCCTGAGCTGACCACGTGTTGGTTCCTGCCCACCAGTTGTCGTTGTAGAAGTACTGGTACACCCAGTCTCCAGCGACAGCATTCAGGGTTGCTGACTGATCAACCATGATCGTGTCATAGCTGTTCATATCGGCGTAGTTATAACCGTCTTGGTATGCGTAGCCGCCGGCATTTGCATCCATGCTCACATCCTGGATCACCGCTGCGTTATTCCCGAAGGAGTAGGCATCGTTGTACGCGTACTGGTCTATGTCGCCCCCGGCGACAGCTGCCTGGCCAATGCCCTGGGTTATCAGGCCGGAATCCTGATATGCTTCGTTCCATCCATACTGCCCGGCATAGTTTTCGGCATCAGCAACCTGCCAGATATTCTGGGTTGCAGTGGTCCCTAGACCGTAGAGATCAGCATAATTGCCATATCCCCAATACCAGTTCTGGACCACGTCCTCACCGCTTGCATCCATGCTCATGCTCTGGGTAACGACCGCCCCATCACCATAAACATATTCTGCATCGTTGTTTGCGTCCTGTTCAACATAACCAGTTACATCGGCTGTCATGTCGATGGTCTGGGTAACAACTGTCCCTTCACCACCTGCTTCATAAATATAGTTCTCTGCTCCCTGGTCGACGTCTCCACCAGTTGCAGTAGCCACGATGGTCTGGGTCACCTGGTTAGGAAGGGCTGATGAGGCCCCCACCAGCAGGACCAGTGCCAGTGCTATGAATACGAGATATCTCATTTGTTTTCATCACTCCTGTAAAGTTGCAAGAGATGATAATCCCCCCAACAATACACAAGTTACTAGAGTAAATCGCGATTTAAAGGTTTCGAATCTCATTCTTGTATAAAACATCAATGAGTAAAAATCGAAAAAGTCCAATCATTTTTCATGATACAGCCATCCTAAAAAATCATTGGATACAACCTTTCTGATCGACTGGTCGTTACTCGATAACTGTCAATGTGTAATAAATATTGGTCAATTGATGAGAAAAAAAAGAAATTTTGGTTTGATTACCCGATCCAGTTCTCGTGATACTGGTATACGTAGTCAGCGGATGCATCGCCATTGATATCCATGGCAACAGATCCGGTGTTGGGTCCCCACCAATCAATGTAGTTGTACATGTACTGGTATGCCTCATCGTTGGCTGCAAGGGTTGCAACGTTGCTCTGGGTCACATTATAGACCGAGGCATCCCCGTTCCACCAGGTATCTGCGTAATTCCAGAGATCCTGATACGACGAGTCGCCGCCAGTTGCTGCTGCTGAAATAGACTGCCCTATGTTGTTCGTGGAGCCACCGTATGCATACCAGTTCTCGGCATAGTTCCCGCCATCCTGATAGACCCCCTCATCATTGGAAATTGCACTAAACTCAAGTGCCTGTGCAATGATAGCAGAGTCTCCGAACCAGGCATAGTTATACCCAAACTGCTCGACGAATGCACCATCTCCGCCCATCGACACCAGCTGGCCAAGGGTGGCACTGTCATCCAGGTCAGCGTAATTCTCTCCATACTGGTAGACATCGTCAGTAGCGACACCACTCAGGTAAATGGACTGGCTGGCCAGATCGGTTCCAAACGAATATGCATAAGAATCATACTCTAGCTCATTGTAAGCATCCTGGTAGACATCCCCGTCTGCTGCAAAGGCGCCAGCATTCAGTACTTGTGTATCCTCGGTCACCCCACCCCACAGTTCGATGTAATTGTAGAGATACTGGTAGACATCAGTTCCAGCAGTACCCGACATGGTGATGGCCTGGTCATTTACACTTCCTCCCGTCGCATACGGGATATCATTGTAGAAGTACTGGTAGACCCAGTCTCCAGCGATGGCATTCAGCGTTGCTGATTGGTCGACCATCGTTGACATCCACCCATCATCACCGTACATGTCAACGTAGTTGTAGCCATCCTGGTATGCCCAACCACCAGCATTCGCATCCATGAATACCGACTGGAATGCAACATTCCCGTCTCCATAGAAGTAGGCGTCGTTGTATGCATACTGATCAATGTCGCCACCGGCGACGGCAGTCTGCTCAATGGTCTGTGTAGTTATACAATCAGACCCGTCCTGATCGGCATCATTCCAGGCGTACTGGTAAACGTAGTCTTCCGCATCAGCAACCTGGGTGATGGACTGTGTAATGGAACCACTAGCTTCTTCCACATAATTATCGGCTTCCTGGTAGACGTCTCCACCAGATGCCGTTGCGACAATGGTCTGGGTAACTTCGCTTGGTAGTGCTGATACAGCACCGACCAGCAGGACCAATGCCAGTGCTATGAATACGAGATATCTCATTTGTTTTCATCACTCCTGTAAAGTTGCTAGAGACAAAAATCCCCCCAACATTACACAAGTTACTAGAGTAAGTCGTAATTTAAAGGTTTCGAATGGTTGTCAGGAACCTGCCGATGCGGATGATGTCGTGATATCTGACCAATTATCAGTTCAAAAGAGGACCAGCTTCATGATTATCAAGAAATATCTGACCATTTGAAAATGTGAAATGGAACAAACGCCGGCTGCGAATCTCATTCGTCCATTTGTTTTCAATAACAACTCACATAGTATCCGGAAAATAGCCTTTGGAATATTGGATTTTTGTCTTTAAAAAGAAAAAGATGAGAGATCTGGGAAGATCAGATAATCTCGACCCAGTTCACATGGTACTGGTACACGTAGTCAGCGGATGCATACCCGTTGATGTTCCATCCGATCGAGCCGGTATTCCAGGCGTACCAGTCGATACTATTGTAGAGCTCCTGATACGCATCGTCATTTGCGTCCAGGGTCGCTATGTTGCTCTGGGTGATCGTGTAGCTGGATGGAGCGAGGAGATTATACTCAGCATCGCAGTCGTTCTCGAAGTACTGGTAGGAATAATCGCCACCCGTTGCTGCACCCGTAATGGCCTGGCCGATCATACTCGAAGATCCGCCAAGGGTATACATAATCTCATCATTGTTATAAGCA
>JAJRBU010000174.1 GCA_028679315.1 Methanoregulaceae archaeon | reverse complement strand
TCACCGGTTTATTCCAACGATACTTCGTGCAAGAAGGGTCAAGCTTGCCACTGGTGGCAGACCCGGGACCACATAAGAATTAAGGGTAGGGCGAGCGTAACCAAGCGGCCACCGTTGGCCGACTCAAGAACTAGTAAATCTTTTTGACGTTAGATCACCCTAGATATAATGGAAAATTGGAGCGAGTGTAACCAAGCGGCCAACGGTGATCGACTCAAGACCACATAAGAATTATGGCGGTAGATCACCCTCTCTATAATGAACTTTGGAGCGAGTGTAACCAAGAGGCCAAAGGTGACCGACTCAAGATCGGTTCTCGTAGGAGTTCGCAGGTTCGATTCCTGCCACTCGCATGTTATATATGAAGGAGCCAAATCAGGGTGACAGGACAATACACAACTTGTCCCATTTTCGCAGACGTTTTGATATGGTTCCGTCATAGTCTGTTTATGGCAATCCTGATCGTATGGTCCCTGTTCCTTCTAGTCAGAGGAAGGTTGCCATGCATGGAGAATCCCGAACAGCCCAAGTGGTCCATGAGCAGGGACCCGGTCGATAGAAAAAGTGTAATTCCTTGAAATATAGGTGAGGAGTTCCGGATTGACCGGCCTTCCGATGGGGGGTTGGTGGAGCTCCATCTCGATTCTTCGGATTCCCTTGAGATGTGCGGGTTGAATCTGCCATTCGGCACCCTCACAATCGCACTTGAGAAAATCACACCCCCCCGCCATTTGAATTAGGTCGCGCAAACGGTAGGAGTGGACTACGGAATGGATCCCGTCCCATTCGATGTGAGAAGGAGAGCCATTTCCCAGGGCTCCATAAAAGACCTGGACATTAACCCTATTCAGAGCGATATTTGTGATCAGAATGTCTGTGGCCAGGGGTTCAACTGCAAAGATATGACCGCTTTTTTTCGCAGCACGAATACAGAATGCCCCGATATTGGCGCCGATATCGAGAACGTGATCATCGGCCCTGATATCCTCCATCCAATATTCTGGAACTTCAGTAATCTGGCGAAATGGAGCAGAAAATTTACAAAACCGGGTACCATCCCGGGTGGTAATGAAAGGTGTTTTTTGTGGGAGACCCTCGAAATAAAGGAGGGGAGGAGAGTGAGTCCTGCACATCTTCTCCATCACCTCGTGATAGTGCCCACGCTGATGATCAGGGATACCCTCATCCGGAACTTTCATAATATGCCATACCTACAATCTCTCGAATGAACCAGAAAGTTTTGATTCTGTTTCTAACCGTCTTAGCCCTGGTTATTGGAGGTATAATCGTTTTTGAACTATATCTGTTGCCACCTCAGGGATCAGGCCCTGAACCGGATCCTTTGACCGAAGGAACGTCAACCCCGACTTCAGCTCCACTACTACCGTCACCGACCATTTCCGGATATGATACAACCCCGACATCTGAACCGGATACCGGATCAGTAACGGTATCTGTATCTCCAACACGTCCCTATGTATTGTCTACTACCACAGCCGGATCAAACAGTGCAGGTACGCCCGATATTTCCACGACACCATCTATGATCCGAACAACAACCGTTGCTACATCCCCTGTTTTCACCGGACCACCTTCGTTCACGCTGATAGTCACCCCTGTCGAAAAACGGGCTAATCCTGGTGATACTATCCTTTATACACTGGCAATCGAACCAATAGCCGGTTTTAATAAGCCTGTATCGCTTCGTCTTGATGTGAATGCATTGTTCCTGTACCAGGAATCTTTTGATCTAGGCTCTCTCGATCCTCCCTATCCGAGGACGATCGAGTACCAATTCAGGGTGCCTTCGGAAGTACCTCGTGGGATAACGGTAAAGGGGGTCCTCACGGCTGAAGGAGGTGGTCATAAGGAAGAGCAGGATCTTATTCTCCAGATAGGAGGATGAAGGAAATCCTGCCCCTTACTCATCTCTTTCAGGTACATGTTGCAGCAGTTTATACCCAATACGCTTCTCCAGAACGCAGTCTCTTATACCACGCTCACTCCGGGAAAGGGAACATTTTTTCCCGGTCTTAATCTCGACAAATACGATCTCGCGCATGGCACCTTCAGAGAGACCATCAAATACTACGAGATCAACCGGGCTTCCGAGAAACCGTGCGTCTTTCGGATTGTAGGGAAAATCAGGAAAAAATGGAATGAGGTGCTCGGTTACCTTTCCCCGTATTACAGACTGGCTTCTCCTTACAGCATCGCTACGAATGGTCTCCTCTTCCGTGGCTTTCCATACGGCAAACAGATTACTGGCTTTCTCATCGGATCGCCGTTCAAGTTCTCCTGTCTTCCACCCTTCAAGATCAACCCGCTCTGAAAGCCGCCAGGTCTCAAAAATTTCCCGGGCACGGGATTCGATCCTCTTTCCCTGAATGATATACAGGAGCAGGACGATTCCGAGAACAATTAAGAGTATGAGTATTATGATCCATTCAATCATGCCATCCCTGCCATCGTTCGTACATTATCCCACAATCCTCTTTACTGTGTCAGATCCAAAGATGGATAAGGGAACATCGTATTAATTGGGTGAATCAGTGATTGCGGTGATCTCTCCCGCTGGATCTCTAAAATGGAAATTAAGATTTGACAGACTTCCAATATTTGATCAGATCATGAGCGGCTGCATTCCTTGATCAGGTCAAGAGAGGTTCGAGCGGTCTTTCTTACCCGTGAATCAGGATCTTCAACCGCTTTTTTGAGAAGATCTTCTGCTTCCGTGCATCTCATGACCCCCAGTGCCCGTGCACAAGCGTTTCTTATACAGACATCCTCTGACATGAGGCCATACATGAGCGAGACAGCAAGGTCAGGATTGGTGATAGAGCGGATCCCTGCAGCTACCATCTCCCGTATGTACCATTTTTCATGAGGGAGATGACACATCAGGTCAATAAGAAGGTCGGCATCCTTGATGTGACTTATCCTGCTCACTGCCTCCTGACGTTTTATCCAGTCGTCGGACTTCAAGCCCCGGAGGATATGGATGACATTATCGTGATCCGTTCTCGTCTTCCTCATCATAGTATTTCTGTATAGTATACTATTCCGATAATTACTTATAATGTTGGATAGAATTTTCTTTCTATAAAGTTGGAGTTCTTATCCTTATTCTCAGGTTTATCTGGTGCAGGCATCTGATTCTTGATTGAGCAGGATAATTCTATAAACTCGCAGATCATACGTTTTTCACTTAATGCAAAGTGGCAGAATGGAGTTGATGTACTGACTGAGAAAAGGCCGGGTCAGGGGAGTGCACCAGAGGAGATAATCAGGGTACGAATTCCAAACAAGAGGAATCGTGAGATCTTTGCATGTGCTGAACTGATGATGGGCGCAAACCATATCCGGGTGAGGTGCTTTGACGGTGTAACCCGGATGGGCCGGATCAAGGGCAAAATCAAAAAGAAGGTCTGGATCCGGGAAGGAGATATCCTCATTGTCGTTCCCTGGAGTTTTCAGGATGACAAGTGTGACATCATCTATCGGTATACCGGACCCCAGGTTGAGTGGCTACGGCGAAACGGGTATCTTTGAATTTTCTTGAATAATTCCACTTTAAAAGGGATAAGAATAATCAGGATGTCCTATTGAATATTCTTTTTTAAGACAGGCTATGGAGAGTAAAGGCACGGTTAGCCATTCATCTCGCGAAAAAATTGAATGTAAAATTTAAGGTAGTATATCCTTGATATGCTAGTCAAGTCTAGGGTTGATAGATGGTTTCTTAAGTGATGTTTTCTCAGCGAAGATCTTTGAATTTCATTTAGTTCTTTCGCGCTATAGGTGGATTGCTACTAGATAACGGGGATTATTTCCGCATTATCAGAGTGACTTTATAGTATTCGGAATAACCTTTTATAATGAAATTGTTTCCCTGTATAGCGATGTTATGCATCGTTGCCGGCATTTTTCTGAGCGGATGTATTACAGGTGAAATAACAGACGAATCCAATGGCAGCGATGTAGCCGATGCAGAACGAGCATTAAGGGAATCACTCAATAATATTAATCAGACACTTGAAAAGGATCGTTCAAATGCCACAGCCTGGCTGGAGAAAGGGACGCTGCACCAGAGGCTGAAGGAGTATGATGACGCCGATTATGCATATGATCAGGCGCTGAATCTGGATCCAAATCTTGCGATTGCATTACTTTATAAAGGTAATATCAAACATATCGATGGAAATTTCTCTGGAGCGATCAGGATGTATGATGCCGGCATCGAAATCGATGCAAAGCAGCCCCTCCTCTGGGCATACCGGGGCCGAGCTCTTGCATCGATCGGTCGTTATGATGAGGCACTCACTTCGTACAATCGAGCTCTGGAACTTGATCCTGGTCATGCAACGACAGCCGTGGACAAGGGAGATCTCCTGAGAGTGCTTGGTCGCTATGATGAAGCTCTTGAAGCCTATTCTGCGGCACTTGCAATGGATCCTAGCAATCTCGACGCAGCCCGGGAGAAGGCAGAACTGGAAAAGAATCTCATGAGGTATCCTCAGGCACTGGCAACCTATGACTATATCCTCAACCTGTCCCCTGAAGACAGCTCTGCTTTGTCCGGAAAGGCAGATACCCTGACAGGCCTTGGCCGGTTCGAGGAGGCTGTAGATCTCTACGATAACATCATCAATACCACTGCTAATAATTCCCAGGCACTTGCATACCGGGCTTATGCCTTGAACGCCCTTGGAATGTATGAGGAAGGTCTGAAGTCGGCTGATGAAGCTCTGGTAATCGATCCCGAAAACACCGTCGCATGGAACAATAAGGGTACAGCACTCAATGCTCTTGGGCGTGCCTCTGAGGCACTCGAGTCTTTCAACGAGACCGTCCGTATAAATCCTGCCAATGCCGTTGCCTGGAGTAACAAGGGATATGTCCTTGCTTCAATGGGCAGACATGAGGAGGCATTGGAAGCATACAACAAGTCTCTCGAGCTAAGGCCCCGGCAGGTGAATACCTGGGGGTACCGGGCATCAGCCCTGGTTGCGTTATCCCGTTATAATGAGGCATTGATATCCGCAGACAATGAGCTTGCCCTGAATCCAGAGAATGTCAGGGCTCTCATAGCAAAAGGTGATGCACTTGGACGTCTGGGGAACTATGGCGATGCCGCGAAGGTGTATAAGAAAGTATTGCAACTCACTCCTTCTTCGGGCACGACATGGTTCAGCCTCGGAGTCGTCCTCCAAAAAGGAGAGGACTACGAAGGGGCTCTTGATGCCTACCAGCACGCACTTGAACTCAGGCCTGATGATGCACAAGTGTGGATGTACCATGTTTCGGTATTGATCGCTCTCGGTCGCGGGAATGAAGCGGTCCGGTATTATGACAGGGAACTCTCAGTCCACCCAAACAACACCGTCGCTTTGATGAACAAAGGGTATGCCCTTCATCAGATGAAACAGTATCAGGATGCTATCACCGTATTTGACCGGGTGATCGCACTCGAACCGAACAATACTGCGGCTCTGTTGAATAAAGGCTACGATCAGATCGCAGTCGGGAATTACCTTGGATCTATTGAGACCTATGATAGTGTTCTTGCACTGGAACCAGATAACAGCGAAGCCCTCCTCTACAAGGCTGTTGCCCTCTACAGGATAAACAGGTACGATGAAGCGCTCATTGTCATAGAGAAATCACAGGACCTCAATCCCGACAGTTCAGCAATTTGGGCTAACAAGGGGTATATCCTGACAAAAATCGGCAGAATTGACCTTGCAATACAGGCATTTGACCGGGCCCTTGAACTCGATCCGAATAATCTTGATGCCGAGATTGGCAGAATTGAGGCGATAAGGATCGGATGGCCTTCGTATCGGGGAACCTGACCCCAGTCTGATAGTCTGCCAGACCCCGGGTCTGGTAAGATTGATCCCGGGTGTAATGCCCATATCCACCTATGTCTTATGAGAAGAGCAGAGGGAGCGTTTCTTCTCCCCATGAACTACGTGTGTACTACCTCTTCAAATTACCCTGAATGTGCTTCCTATTTGTTGTCGGATCTGTTCTGGATATTGCATTTTAAAATAACGAGATATTGTAAATACCCCGTTAATTTTCATGAATGTCATTCCTCATTGAACTGGTGAATATACCCGTGATATGGAAGTACTTTATCGGGAATTTTTTAAAAGAGAAAAATGAGGATTCTTCCTAGGGGGAAGAATATCCTGTGTCCATTGAGATCTGGATAAGCCCGTTCACTCTGACGTTCTCTTCATAGGTCATGCTTGTTGTCTGGTTGGTCTGGTTACCGGACCCTTCCATGATGATAGCTTCAGTAAATACTTCAGCACTGCCCACTGCCTTGTCGTTTCCAGTCTGCCCGCTACCCTCGATAGAAACATCGTATGTTAGCTCGATTCCGCTATCGACATCATTCGAGACAGTCCGTGCTGTGCTGTCGGAGTTCACCGATCCTTCCTTGAGATTGACTTCGCTCCCGGCTTCAACCCTGACTGATGATGCAGGAAGGGTTCCTTCATCTCCCGTTCCCCATAAACAGCAGTCCTCTGCACCACTGGCTGCTGTTGCGTCCTGTTCAATCATCACTGATTCGGACGAGTACATCCTTCCAACGCTGTCTCCATCGCCTTCGTTAGAATAATCAATCTGTCGCACCGTTTCGAGGTTGGACCCTGTTGAACCTTGGCTGGCAGTATCAACTTCGATACTCTGGGTATAGTTGATATTCCCGCTGGTAGCCACGGTTTTCTCAACATATGCGATGGTAGCCTGGCCTTCGCCGTTTGAATCAAGAGGAGGATTGTCGATAAGGTTACCATTCCCCTGAGTAAAAACGATATCAGTATCGGACTTCAGACTCCCTTCGGCATTAGCAATGATATATACCGAAATACCAGAGGTCTCATTGCTTGCAGGAATGGGATTAGCCGCACTCACCGCAGAACAGCCTATTGCCATAACCATGGCAAAAGCTATCAAAATAACCATTAATTTCGTCTTCATTTCGCCACCTTGATTATTACACATGGGTTTTAACGATTTATAGTATATATAGGTTTTCTGGCGTTTTCCTGATTCATGGAAGCAGGTATTGGAAAGGACTATCAGATGTAGTATTCAGATGTGTTATCGGTTTTTATTATCTTTATTATGACCGAATCAGTATCAGTGCGAAATGAATCATCAGTAATCCAAAAACGGAAATATCCCTCTCACCAGTTCAGATAATTATCGTAAGATGCTGGTAGAATCAATGATAGAAGGGGGATTGGGGAGTATAGACTCCTCTATTCTGGTGGCGCGTTCTGCTGCAGGGTGGGATAAGGCACTTGGAGGATCATCCGAAGGTGAGTGATTCCCGAAGAATGCAAAGGACGATTTCTGATGCGCTGGCCTTATTTCCTGCCCCGATTCAGCTCATAATTTTCCTTAATTTTTCTTTTGAAATTAATCACAATAACGAATAAATATGGTGATGATTATATTGTATTTAGAATTATGTTATATTTTACGCAAAAAATGAAGGGAATGGAACTAAGTATCCTCTAAAAAGCCAGGATACTCCTGAATATTGCTTAAACTTTTTAGAATGGGATATCAACTTACTTCAGATTCCGATATTTATACTATTTCGGGATTTGACAATTAAAGACATTTTTCGTCCCTCTATGAGGCGTTTAATATTAACACAATTCATGAATTTTCTCCTGAATATCTATATCAAGATATATTGTAAACTTCACGTGAATACGAGGGGGCAATCATCAATGAGGTGGCAATGGTACGTATTAGTGACCTGGATTCTTGCTGTTTCTGTCGTTACACCAGTCTCGGCGGGACTTCAGGTGACAGCATCACCCGAATGGATCGTTGCTAACGGAGCGAGTACAAGCACGATAACAGTGAATGTGACCAATGAAACAGGTGAGCCGATAGAAGGAGCCTATATTGGATTTACTGTCAACAATTCTATACTTGGCTCAGTGAATCCTACATTGACATTAACCGGTCTGGATGGCAAGGCAACA
The DNA here is from genome assembly GCA_028679315.1 of Methanoregulaceae archaeon. Taxonomy (GTDB): domain Archaea; phylum Halobacteriota; class Methanomicrobia; order Methanomicrobiales; family Methanospirillaceae; genus UBA9949. The sequence goes on along the minus strand of JAJRBU010000174.1, from coordinate 4,234 downwards.
ACCACATTGAAAAGTAAAACCATAAGCGGGACAGTTGGCGTGTATATTACTGTTGATGGAAAAGAATCATCGGGGTTTTGTCAAATCAACATAGATCATGACACTCCCTACTCATTTCAGATGTTGGAGTATCCAAATTCTGAAACGGTGGGAACTATTCAGGCTATTTCAGTTGTATTGCAAGATATCCATGGCAATATTGTGGATACACGAAAAGATCCCGAATTTGTTACATTCACGATTCTTACCCGTGATGGATCGCGCCTCCAGAACAGTTCTGATCTGAATTTTACCAATATTACCACCACAAATAGTAATAACCTAGACGGTATGGTCGATACCAATATCTCGCTTGATACAGAACCCGGGGATACCCTAATCCGGGTAAAGCCATTGGGTCTTGCAGATCGGACAATTAAAATCGAGCGAATAGCTGATGGTGAACCCTTTTACATTTATGCGGTCAGGAGAGATCCCTCGGTCCCTTACGTCCCGGCGAATGGGGAGGACTATTTTGTCATTACCTATCAGCTCTTTGACCAGTACATGAATGTTCTGAATAACAAGAAAATTGAACTCGAAGCTGAATCTCCTGGAGAACCGTGGTATCCCAATATAACAACTACCTACGATGGTCTTGCTGCGGAACAGTACGGTCCGTTTCCCATCGAAGGATCACCCGGTAAGGGAAAAGAGTTTAAAACAAAACTGATCGCAACCGCTCAGGAGAACCTTTCAGTGCAGAGTATCCTCCCTGTTGAGTTTTATGATCCAAGGCCGGTTGACCTCCTCCTCTCGGTAAATCCAAGAAACATACCAAGTCTTGATGTCAACAATACCTCGCATTCAGTTGTCACGGGAATGGTTGTTGATAATCATGGAAAAGGTGTGGGAGGCCAGACCGTTAATTTCTCCTTATCCTCCCCGATTTATTCAGTTCTTAGTCCACAAATCACTGCATTGCCGTATTTGACCTGTACTTTGAATGTAACAGACGAGTATGGTTTTGCATATGTCACATTTATACCCGGCAAGTTCAATGCCAGTGAATACCGTTCAGTGACAGGCCAATGCGATGTTACCGGAACATGGAATCTCACCAGCCGGAATGTCGCTCCGATATGGAAAAATTATGGTTACCTGAAAGTGACGACCTGGGTAGATAACAGTAGTATCATAGAGAATCAGACCGTGAAAGTGGGGGTAGAGGTCTACGCAGATGGACCCTCTTTCAACTCACTCCCGATTGACATGATCTTCTCCACAGACAGGGGTGCGTCGATGCTTTGGGATACCTATGATGGATACGGCGGCTCTGGTGATAAAATGCAGTATCTCTACAATAACAGCGCGGTGATTTTTAATGAACTGAACGAATGTCCTGAAGAGGCCGAATGTGACCGAGCCGGGGTTGTTTCGTTCGGGCCAGGAAACCGTTCGATTAACTGGCCTGATAAATGGCCTGGTGACGATGTTACCGCCGCTGATGATTCTTCCTACATCGCATCGTATTATCCGCCGAATTCCGAGACTGGGACCACTTATATCGGGTATGAGGATTTTGCAACGGTCGATACCGGTTTGGAGTATGATTTCAAACCTCTTGTGAATGATACCATCAACGGGCTTCGGCCATTCGGCGACCCCTGGAAAGGAGACAAAGCGAATGTCCCCCTCAGATATGGGCTTTACAAATCGATCAATGAAATGATCGGTCTTGGAACGACTGAAGAGACCCGTCCTGAAGCGATCAGGGCAATCATTGTTCTGACCGATCCAGAGTGGAACGACTGGGGTGATCCAACAGCAGGATGGGATGGCATCTCTGTAAAGACGGTCTATGCCGAGACCAAAAAGGCGCCATGGAAATTACCAGAGAGCGGGTTGAACGCCTGGGTGCCATTTTCGACCTTTGGCAGGAAGGTAGGGGGTCAGGTGATCGAGGAGAATAATGTTCCTATCGGAGATATCAGACAGAACATGGCGAATTATGCCAAGGAGCATGAGATTATCATCTATAGCGTCGCCTACCCCAAGAAGGATAATAATATCGATGATGCAAGAGAAGAGGTGCTTCGTCATCTTTCCGAATCCACCGGGGGGATGTATTTTGAAGCAAGAAACGGGACCAATCTCAGGACAATCTTTGAGGTCATCGGAAGGGATCTCCGGCAGAGAGCGAGCATCAACACAACGGCTGAGTTCAATTTCACCAGCGTAAAACTGTACACGAATGGAACCGTTGAGGACTGGGGCGGAAACGAGACATTCAATTACAGCTATGTTCCCTTCGAGTCAACAAAAACCCAGAAGTGGAACAGCTCAGGTAATCTTACTGAATTGATCTATCGTGATGATACAATAAATTGGACGGTAGACCAGAAACTGAAATTCGACCTTGGTACCATGTTTGTGGGGGATCGGTGGATGGCAAATTTCACCCTGATCTCCAAAAAAGTTGGGACCGTCGAACTATTTGAGAACTCCTACATCTATACTGACGACGATCAGATCATCGTTCCCAAGCCCATTATCCAGACGGGAGCTACGAGGAGGGGAGATGAACCTACTGCCGATCTTGAAATTAAAAATTTTATTGTAACCAACTCGCTGAATTTAGATTATCTTGTCCAATACACCGGAAACGAGACTCTGCATACCCGTTTGTTTTACCGGAAGGGTGGGAGAATTACGGGCGACTGGAAACAGTTTGCAGCGAGAAATTACGAATGCACCAATGGTGCATGTCTGGCAACTTCTGATGATGCTGTGATCAGCAAATGGCTTCTTGGTTCTGGGGACTACGAGTTCAAGATCGAAGCCTGGGCAAAAGATGCTCCAATGGATTACAAGACCAATTCAACAAGTCTGAAAAGGAAATTTTATATCCTGCTAAGGTAATCGGACTTTTTTATTTTAAGATTAAAGGGATAGTATTGTTACATTATATGTTTTTATGACCAATTTGGCAGATGGATCAAGATCGCAGGTGATGTTTCTGCCGCTTGGTGTCCGAGGGGTCATCCCCAAATCAGATGTTCCGAAGTAATTTTTCCATGCTCTCATGTAATCTTCTGCGGGATTTGCATGATAGGTTATTGTTGTTGGATTATTGTACTGAATGGTTGATGGGGGCTCGCTCAACATCATTCGTACTGTCCCGATACCAGCCTGTGAAAGATCAGATGAAGCTTTCAGCTGAATAAGATGGATTACATAGGTATTTTTTTGAGTATCATAGAACCAGGGTGGCTGGGCGAGCATTACTGATCCAGTCGGATCGCTCTGGTATCTGGTAAGAACTGCACCATTTTCCAATGCAATAGTGGTGCTGCCGTCCTGTGAAACGAATTTCAATTCCCCTGGATTATGGGTAATCGTTAAACCATTTACATCAATCTCAAATCTGGGGGTTGGATCGGGATCCTTTTTCACCATGAGCGTCCCTCCGCTTACCTGGATTGCGGTCTCTTGGTAGGGGATCCCTTTTGTGGTCAGGCTTCTGAGATCGCTCTGGATGACGAACATGTTCTTCTGCATATTTTTAATGTTGGTATTCTGCTGCTCCTGGATAAGCGCAGGATACCCATAAAGCGTGACCATGGCAATCCCTGTTATGACAATCCCAAGGATAACGACAAATCCGATTGTTTCTGAGACACCAGAATCACACGAATATACATCACCTTTTTTCATAATTCTCTCCCCTAGTCCCATCCCGTCGAATTATACTGGATCACATTCAGCCCGTGACCAGTTGTATTTCCCCTAACCCCGAGTGTTTCACCGATCCCTGCCAGCGGGACAACCCTCTTGACACTACCATACGATACACTCACTACATCTCCACTCTCGTCTGATTCGATGATAACCTCATACTCCCTTCCAACGACATCATCCGGGATATCAAATTTGGAGGTGATGTTCCCAACTTCCTCCGGTGCGATTACGTACAGATCTACGATACGGGTGCTGACCCCGTTGCCAATATCGATGAAAGCGTATTCAGAGAGCTGATCAACAGGATGATAAATTGCAACAGGCGTGATAGTGAGGATGGTAATGATGATGAGGATCATCATCGTCCCTGAGATTATGAAGTATTCGATAAGGTCACTTACCCCACTCTCAGATGATTCCTGCATGAAAATTAGTTCCCTCCCCACGTTGTTTCGTTGTATGCAGTGAATCCATCATTGAAATGGATATAGATGAGTCCTTGAGTTTCATTATA
>JAJRBU010000068.1 GCA_028679315.1 Methanoregulaceae archaeon | reverse complement strand
ACCTTTATTTCCCCGTAAGCCAAACCAGTTAAAGGCGCGAGGGTAGCCAAGCCAGGTCAACGGCGCTGGATTCAGGGTCCAGTCTCGCAGGAGTTCTTGGGTTCAAATCCCATCCCTCGCACCAGGTATGGATTTCTCTTTTATTATTAGTTAAATCGGAAAAATAACAAATCCCCGGCCATCCTTTAATTACCACTTGGACTTGCTACCTACGCTCGGCCTGCGGCAGGTTCACCAAGCCCTGATATCCCTCCGCTCTGGCGACGATCGCACTCCCACTCGGTAGTGGCCTTTGCTCCGGAAGTCGACAATACCTGAAAAAACAGCAGGTACTACTTCTTACCCAGTTCATTAAGGGGGAGCCTGTCGTTGACCGGGCTTCCCAGGCATGCAAGTATCTCTTCAAGTGTTATTTCTTCCGACAGGGCAGAAAAGTACACGTGTTCTCCTTCAACTACGAAGAGGGCGAGTACTGTTGCAGACCCAAGTACCGATCCCCTGTTGTAATTAAAAAAAAGGGAAACTACAGGCAGAATTCTCCGCCCGTTACATTCCCGTGGCTTGCCAAACCTGATTACGGGTAAGTTCAGACTGAAATCCCTCCTCTTTGTGTTATGGATCTCTGGATAAGGCGCCTTGCATGGGGTCTCATCGCCAGACGCAACATCAATACAGGGATAAAAAGAGGCTGACTGATACGACACTCTGCAATGATACGACCCTCAAGGATCTCCTTATCAAATACCGGCCTCATTGAGAGTGAGATTCGGTTACAGGGAACTAGGAGCGGGCGTATTGCTGAGAAACATCCGAATATCATACCCGTTTCTGCCGGATTCCGGAGTCCGAATGTAAAGGTTCCTTCAATCTTCCTTATCATCAGATGACGGAATATCGCTCTCATGAATCGGTGTATATCCAAACCCAACGGGAGAGTCTGAACTACCGTATCCAAGCCGATACCTGCACTGGATACTTTTTCCTGGCGTTTCCGGATCTCTGATTTTTGTAAAATCTCTCTCCGGATTATTTTTTTCCCAAGAAAATAAAGTGAGAGCGATCGTTCTTTTCCGGTATAACATCTCTTGAGGGTGAATGCACACCAACTGGCGGACAGCATCAGGAATAGGCTGCTGCCGGTCTTTTCTATCGAAATATTCAGGTCAAGTGGAGACCGGAATATGGAGAATGCGACGAGAGCGAAGAATGCAACAATTATGAATGGAAAAAGGACTGAAAGAGTATTCATGTGCTATCTGTTGCAGGTCTGGTATTAATGATTAAAATTATCCTGTCACTCCTCTTTTTTCCTACCGGCCATCTCTTTCACAGCATCGATGATTTGGGGGGTGATCGACTCGGTGAGATCCGAGATAACCTGGGCAACTGCGCTCATTCTTCTCAATGATACCACCTCGATCCCTTCAGGACCAGGTATCTCCTTGTGTACTATCACCAATGCGATGGGAGAGATACCCCCACCACCCCCGGCACCGGAACCTTCCGCTCCTTTTTCTTTGCTCTGTCCGCTTCCAGCTCCGAATCCGAAACCGAAATGGACAAGGGGGATGACGACCTTGTCACCGATTTCAAGCGGCGTTCCGATCACCTGTGCAGGGGAGAGGAGGGATGCGACCTCATCAGCAGTTAATTTGATCAGTTCATCTCCTGTCATTGTGTATCCAGGTAATGATGGGCTGTAAATCATAAGAATTTTCCCCCGATTGGTTCACCATTGCGATTGCTAGCAATCGAGCGATATGTGAGGGGATGCATTGAGTCATACGATTAAGGAGGGAAAAATATGTGAGGAGGCAAATCGGAGCACAGACACGCTCCATTCTACCTCCTATCCCTCGCATTCGAACACGAAGTTCGAATCTCTCGTTCGGCATTCATTCAATGGTACTTACAATCATGGTTTACGGTCCATACACGACAGATTATCTAAGAAACGGTGCGTATTGCTGCGAAGGATACGTCTTCCCGCCCGTATCGCTCATAAAATTCAATGCTGTAAAGAGCATAAGTACTGAACCACAGATGATTCAGGGGTATAAATTCATCCTCATACTATCAATCGCCACCCTGTTTCTTGGAGCGATCTCACTCACCGGACAGGTTCTTCCATCACATAATGGAGCAGCCGCTATGGATGGGCAGATGCCTCCAGTGCAGGAAAATGATACTCCCTCGTTTCTACTGACGGTGAATCCCTTGAAAGCCCATGCAAGACCGGGAGATCCAGTTGATTGTGCGGTCACAATCGAACCCAGGAACGGGTTCGAGGATCCGGTATACCTTTGGTTGGAGGTTGATGCAGGGCCCGTGTTCAAGGGCACCTATAATGCCGGAGTAATGAACCCCCCCTATCCCAGGACCTACGAATACCGGGTTGTTATCCCCCCAAAGTCCCCTGCTCCCCTCACCGTGTATGGAACCTTGAGTGCAGTTGGAGGGGGCTATACTGAAGAAGTGGACCTGGTTCTTTTTATCGAAAAATAACAGGTATACATTAAGCAGGTTATCCTGTTAGGTATCAATCGTGTAAAAAGGGGATATCCGAGAGATTCGATACTCATCGTGTGATTACTTCATGAGTCGTGGGTGTTACTTCTATCGGGAACATGTCGATATATGCATCCTGATACCCCGGTGCATGCTCGATCACGGCTTCGTCTTTCGCAAGGAAAAGCCGCGGATTTTGCGACATATCCTCAGATCCCCTCCTTATACGATGCAAGATAGATGAATACCGTATTTTTTCTCCCTTATTCCCCCTCCCTCAAAAAAGGTATCAGCGCAATCTTCCTGTTTTTAGCGAAAAATTTCTCTCTTTCCAGATCTGCAGGAACGATAATCCCATGGTCATTTGCCTTTCATTTCCTGAACGGAAATCTTCTATTGGGAATGTACTACCAGAACCTGTTCTTCTGAATCTGTCCTGTTATCGATATCCCGGTGGCATTGTACGGAGTCAGAGTAATTCTGTTGTCTTCTTCACAACAATTCCTTTAATACCCAATACCGCCGACCTCTTAGTACTGACGGTGTTCTAACCGATGCGATCTCCTTTTGAAATCATCGCAGACAGGGTCGTGAAAAAGCCGAAAATGGTCCTGCTTTTTATCGCCATCCTCCTTGCCGTGGCACTTGTCGGGACCAGTTTCATCGTGATGGAGACGGGATCGGAGACCTACCTTGATCCTGATACCCCCCGGTCTATGCTCCTTACCAAGTATACGGACACGTTCCAGTCGGAGAGCATCATGCTGCTCGTCGAGAGCGATGACGTGCTCAACCTCGAGACACTCCGGTATCTCGAGAGGCTCGAGGAGGATATCTCAACCCAGCAGTACATCACCGGGACGGCCAGCATCGTCTCCATGGTAAAGCAGATGAACGGCGGGACCCTCCCCCGGTCCTCCGCTGAGCTGGAAGCAGTCATATCCCGCATCCCTTCCGGGATTTCATCACGGTACATCCCTTCAAACCTGCTCAGCATCGGGGTGATAACCCTGGAGCCCGGCCTCTCGCAGGAGACAAAAAATTCCATTCTTGATAACCTGGATGCTCTCGTTACGCTCTCCCATCCGCCTCCCGGTGTTAATATCGTCGTGACTGGAGATCCGGCGTTCCAGCAGCAGATGGGCGAGGAGATGGGCACCTCGATGGGGACCCTGATCCTGATCGCCATGGTCCTGATGGTGGTCGCCGTGGGATTGTTCTTCTCCCACATCAGGTACCGGTTTCTCCCGGTAGGGATCGTTGCATCCGGGCTTATCCTCACGTTTGGTGCGATCGGATACTCCCCGTATTCGATCACCATGGTTGCGATCGCCGCGTTTCCTGTCCTCATAGGGGTCGGGATCGACTATGCGATCAATATCCAGACGAGGTTTGATGAAGAGGCACGAAAGTCATCCCCGGAAGATGCAGCATGGACCACCATCACGAAATCAGGCCCTTCGATCCTTTTTGCCATGCTCTCGACCTCCATGGGATTCCTCGCGCTCTGGATCTCTCCGGTACCCATGATTGCAGGATTCGGGGTCATCTGTGTTGTGGGTGTTGCGTGTTGTTACCTGATCGCCCTGCTCGCTATCCCCTCTCTTGGAATCATCCTGCAGTACCGTCCAAAATATGGGATAAGCGAGGGGACGGGATCTGAAGGGAACAGTCACCTGATGGAGCGGTATAATATCGCGGTTGGCAACCTGGCCCGCATAATTGCAAAGCATGCAGTTCCCGTCCTCCTTATCTGTGCCCTCATCGGCGTTGTCGGATTCCTGATGGATGCCGAGATAGCCATCAATACCAACGAGGAGACGTTCGTTCCACAGGACATGCCGGCGCTGATCAACCTCAAGAAAGTCAGCAGGACGATGGGGTCGACCGCCTCGCTTCCCCTCTACGTGAGGAGTGACAATGTGCTCGATATCGGGACAGTACGGTGGATGTACGAGTTCCAGCGCTACGAGGAGCGTCATAACAGCAAGATCACCGGATCAGAGAGCATCGCAAGCCTCATCGTTTCCTACAACAACGGGGTCCTCCCTACCTCGAACTCAGAAATTGATGCGATCCTGTCAAGGATCCCCAAGGCCCAGAAAGAACAGTATATCAGCGGTTCGACCGATGCCGTGATCCTCTTCTCGACCGTCGATATGGAGAACGAGGTCGCGATGGCGATGATCGATAATTTTGCCCAGGAGATCGAATGGAACGAGCCGCCGCCTGGGGTATCGGTCAGGATTACCGGCATGGGAGAGATGTTTACCAACCTGATCAAGGAGATCAATACCGGGAAAAACCAGATGACATTCCTTGCATTCGTGATGATCTTTGGGCTCCTGCTTCTTATTTACCGGAATGCTGTGAAGGCCATCACGCCGGTCATCCCCATCATGATGATCGTCGGGTGGAATGGGCTTGTGATGTATGTGCTCGGCATCGATTATACTCCAATGACGGCCACGCTCGGGTCCCTGACAATCGGCGTCGCCTCGGAATATACCATCCTGATCATGGAACGGTATTACGAGGAGAGGGCAAATGGCCTGCCGGTCATCGATTCGGTGCAGCAGGCCACGAAACAGATTGGGACTGCCATCACAGTATCCGGGATGACAACCGTTTTTGGTTTTGCAGCATTGATCGCCTCCTCATTCAACATGATCAGCAATTTTGGTCTGGTAACGGTGATCACCGTTGGTTTCTCCCTTATCGGAGCAATCATTGTCATGCCCGCCATCATCGTCCTGATGAGCCGGTTTGACAGAACTGTGGAGCGCTCCTCAATGGACGTTCCATAAAAAACTATTTTCCGTTCACCACGCACACTAGCTCTGATGATTCCTCCCCGATGCGAACTTGTGCTCAAGGATGTGGCACTGCCCGATGGAAGGGTGGCTGATCTCTCGATAAGCGATGGGCTCGTTGTCCATACCGGTTCGCCTTGTCAGTCAGATCAGAGTATATCGTGCAGGGGCCTGACCGTCCTTCCTGGCGCTGTCGATATGCATGTCCACATGAGGGGAAGGGTGCAGCGTGGGAAGGAAGACTGGAAGAGCGGGAGCAGGAGTGCGACAGCTGGCGGTGTCACCATGGTAGTAGACCAGCCAAATACCATGCCTCCCCTTACAAACGAGGAGACCTTCAGGGAGCGTGTCCTGGAAGCAGCACGGGACTCGGACTGCAGTTATGCGATCAACGGCGGGGTTCTGCCCGGGACCGACCTTGCAGCCCTCTGGAGATCAGGTGCAATGGCATTCGGTGAAATCTTTGCCGCTCCCTCAAGTTATGGCGAATCGCTCGATGAGCAGGCAATCCGTTCCTCCCTCGCAACCATTGGAAGGCTTGGAGGGCTCGCGACGATCCATGCCGAGGAGGTCATGCCCGGGACTCCCCGCGATCTCGCTTCACACAACCGACTCCGAGGTCCCGCGGGGGAGACCCGGGCCGTCACCCTGATTGCGCAAGGCCGGCACCAGTGCCGGATACACTTCTGCCACCTGAGTACTGCATCGGCGGTGGCCGCAGCAGGGAGTGCATCGGTGGAGGTCACCCCCCATCACCTGTATCTCTCCTATGAGCAGGTGGAGGGAACTGATACCTCCTGCAAGGTGAATCCCCCACTCCGGACAGAAGTGGAAAGGCGCAGGCTCTGGACGATGTGGGAGAGGATTGATGTTATCGCATCGGACCATGCCCCTCATACCCTGGTGGAAAAAGAGGTTCCTTTCCCCGATGCACCTTCAGGAATACCCGGGGTTGAGACCATGCTCCCGCTCCTGGTTGCCTCTTTTATGAATGGGGATATCGATCGATCCTCCATCATAGCAAAGACGTCGTGGCGGCCTTCAGAGCTTCTCGGTATCCCGAAAGCAGGGTATAATCCGGGGGAACGGGCAGATTTTGCCCTTTTCGGATCAGAGCGTACCCCAATCACTGCAGAGAACCTGCACAGCCGAGCAGGGTGGACTCCCTTTGAAGGACTGGCGGCGATCTTTCCTGATATTGTGATCCAGTCAGGAAAAATTGCGTATGATTCCGGGGATTTTTTCCCGGCATCCCCGCGATGGTATCCGGGAAGAGGTTATATTGGGGAAGGTTGTATCTAGTGATCGTGCCGACAGAGCGCTTCCATAGGTCCCCGGGTGATCAACTGGCGACGACCTGGAGATGAGCTACGGGACAACCCGGTTGCGCGACAGGCACCGCCCGGCAATGGGAAAAACATGGTGAAGAACGGCAGCATGCCACTCATGATCCGGTGTTGTTAATGCCGGGCGACATCCACTCCTGATGGTCCATGACTGATATCACACCTGCCCTTTCCTGTTCTGACAAAGGCACCATCATCACCATTGAAGTTGCCGCCGGCTCCAAAACATCCTGTTTTCCATCCGGGTACAATGATTGGAGAAAGGCGGTGGGGTGCCGGGTAAGGGCTCCGGCATTGGAAGGCCGGGCGAACAAAGAGGTTATCGCGGTGATTGCCGAAACGATCGGTATCGAAAAAACACGGGTCAGCATCATTGCAGGGGGCACGATGCCGGTAAAAAAGATCCTTATTGAAGGGGTAACCCCTGATCAGGTCAGATCTGCCCTTGCGCTCTCCTGATACAATATATAATATTAAATAAATAAATTACTAAATATTATTAATAAGCATTATAGTTTATACCTTCTGAGGAATAACTATGGTTTACCTATGATCAGGCATTTCAGCGATTGCATGATGCATGGGGGTGCGCTTACGTGTATTCATCAGATACTACCAAGTACCTTATTCACCTTCACCTTGAAGCAGAGGGGGTGGTCGAGAAACCTGATGTAGTCGGTGCCATATTTGGCCAGACTGAAGGGTTACTCGGTGAAGACCTCGACCTACGCGATCTCCAGAGGACCGGCCGCGTGGGAAGGATCGATGTCCAGATATCCAGTAAAAAAGGCGAAACAAAGGGGGAGATGTATATTGCATCATCCCTCGACAGGGCTGAGACCGCAATCCTTGCAGCTTCCCTTGAGACCATCGACCGGGTGGGACCCTGTGTGGCCCGGGTCAATGTGGTCTCCGTAGAGGATATCCGGGTCAGCAAGCGGAGAAAGATCGTTGACCGGGCAAAGATACTTCTTATTGACTCATTTGAGGAAGGATCGATTGACAGCACCGAGATTATTGACAGTGTCAGGGAGAGCCTTCGGATCGAGAAGATCGGCAGTATAGGGGAGGAGCAGGTCCCGGCAGGCCCCAATGTCCTGGATTCGGATGCCATCATTGTCGTTGAAGGGCGGGCCGATGTCATCAACCTGCTACGGTTTGGTATCAAAAATGCCGTTGCTGTTGAGGGAACCAATATCTCCCCGACGATTATTGATCTCTGTGAGAAAAAGACTGCTACCGTATTCTTTGACGGTGACCGGGGGGGCGATCTCCTCCTCCAGGAACTTCTCCAGGTTGCAGAGATCGATTATGTCGCGTATGCTCCCCGGGGAAAGAGCGTAGAGGATCTCTCCAGGAAAGAGATCATCAAAGCACTCCGGAACAAGGTACCGGTGGAGTACGTCAAGGAACAGGAATCTGAAGAAGTTCCAAAAAGCGAGATTGAAGAGCCCCTCCGGGCTTCTGCACGGAAGGAGACCGGGAAGGATGAACGGGATGAAAAGAGGAAAGCTCCGCTGAAGAAAAGGCAGGAGCCTGGGGAGAAAAAAGAAAAGACCCTCGCCGATCAGATCGAGGCTGTCAGGGGTAAGAGGATAGCACGGTTCCTCTCGTCAGATCTCTCGGTATTGAAAGAATCATCTTCCGATGAGATTGAAAAGGAACTTTCGGATCTCAACGGGGATGTGACGGGACTTGTCACGGACGGGGATATCAACCAGCGGATCCTTGATCTGGTGGCCGGGAAAGGGATTGAATACATCGCGGCCAAGGATTTTAAAGGGATTATCAAGCGTCCCCTGACTATCAGGCTCATTAAAATCTCCTGATTTCTTTCATAGTTACCTATTTATTTTTCCGGGATTCAAGACTAAGATGGGTGAGCATGTGCACAAGGAGGAACTGATATCGTTACACCAGATGTTGTATGAGATCAAGGACTATTTCGAGGGATCCAATCCAGACCTGAAATTTTCTGAATATCATTCTTTAAAAATAAATCCCTCTCAGTTGCACAAAAGCAAAATGGAGCATAAATATGCCATTTTCGTGCTGGGAAACGAACTTGCCAACGCAATGAAGGATGTGGAATTTTCAGCATCGGGGAGGATCTCAGCCCGGATGAGAGAACTTGCAGCAAAGACATTGAAAGAGATGGAATATATCCAGTAACTGCAGATTTTTTTCTGCTGGTTTTTCCTGTTTTGCATAATCGCCTGAACATAATTCTTCAGGACTTCAGCTCTCTCTCTTTGTTGAGAAGATATCGTGCAAGGAGCGCAGGGATGGGTGTGGCCATACAGTGCCAGTTCGGGGTGCCGTTCACTTCGAGGACGCAGTAGCTGTCATCGTTTTGGAGCAGGTCAACACCCCCATAATCGACCCCGGTAGCCAGTGCTGCAGCCCCTGCAATGGACCGCATCTCATCATCAATCTCAACAGGAATACCAGTACCTCCCTGGTGAATATTGTGCGCAAGGGAATCGGAAATCCGCATGATGGCCCCGACCGGCTCACCGTCAATGACGAATACCCGGTAGTCCCGGTCGTTAGGGACATATTCCTGGAGATAATAGGGAGGGGTACCGAGTTGATCGGGAGTATTGATAAGAAAGATCCCATGGCCATCAAATCCATATACCGGTTTTATGACAACTTTCCCCTGTTCTTTTATGAAACGGGCTGCAATTTCATTCGAACTGGTAAATAGAGTCCTTGGAGAAGGAATCGCATGACGCATGAGCAGCGCGGTGGTGAGCACCTTGCTCGCACAGGTGCCTATTGCCTGGGG
>JAJRBU010000160.1 GCA_028679315.1 Methanoregulaceae archaeon | reverse complement strand
TGATCTCGATGGTTTTTTCCGGAACGAGATGCTGTACCGCACCGATCATCGATGCTTCATCAAGCGGGATATGATGTGAGGCTGCACCGAGCATGACAACATTTGCAGCCATGACACTCCCCGCCTGCCGGGCAACCGCTTCTGCATCGATCAGGCAGAGATCAAACCGGGAGAGTTTATCAATCAAATCCTCTTCAGAGGGGATCGCAAGACCCTGAACAAATACCGAAGTCGGGATCACCAGCCTCCTCGCGAGCACCATCTTTCCATCCGGTTTCAGAAAGTGAGAATACCGGAGCGCCTCGAGCATATCAAACCCGATAAGAAGATCAGCGGTTCCCGGTGCGATCAATGGGCCGAATTTCCCATCAATCCTGACATGGCTCTCAACAGAGCCGCCCCGCTGCGCCATGCCATGGGTCTCAGCCCCCCGCACGGTCCTGCCTTCCCTGATGCATGCTTCACCGAGAATATTCGAGGCGAGTATCGTCCCCTGGCCCCCGATACCAACAATCAGGATGTCATAAGAGCCCGTCATCTGCTCCCCTCCCTTCCGATAGCCCCGGCTGGGCATATCTGCGCACAGACAGCACACCCGCTGCAGAGGTCATTGATCCAGGCTTTCTCATCCTGCTGTTCAATGGCGGGGCAGCCGAATTTTATGCAGGTCCCGCATCCGGTACAAACCTCAGGATCGACCCTGTAGCGGCCTCTTTTTAGCCCGCCTCTCCTGGCAGTGATAACACACGGCTGCTTTGCGATCACTACCTTTACCCCCTGAAGTGATTTTGCTGTCTTCAGGACTGCGGTAAGCATCACCATATCATACGGGTCAACCGTTTCAACAAAAGCAACCCCGCAAGCCCGGCACATTGCCTCGAGTGAGATTTGGGGGGAGGGTGTCCCGCAGGCTGTGCATCCGGTGTTCGGATTCGGCTGGTGCCCGGTCATCGCTGTCGTCCGGTTGTCAAGGACAACAACAGTCATGTTCGCCCCATTGTATACTGCATTCAGGAGCCCTGGAATCCCGGTATGAAGGAATGTCGAATCTCCTATAGTCGCCACGATATCCCGCTCTTCTCCTGTGTGGGAAATACCGCTGCCTACGGTGATTGATGCTCCCATACATATGGTGGTGTCGACTGCCCCCAGCTGGAGCCCCAGCGTATAGCAGCCGATATCGCTTGGGTAAATCCCATCCCGGAAGACCTTTTTGATCGCGTAAAAGACAGGTCTGTGCATACATCCGGCACAAAGGATGGGGGGCCGCGGGGGAAGATCCGGAACTGGTTGCACAGGAGAGTACTGAACGGCGGGGACAAATCCACAGGATACCATGATTCGTGCAATAGAATCCGGGGACAGTTCTCCTTCATACGGGGCGTGGCCAGTCTTTTTACCAAAGACTGTCACATTGCCCGCGACCTCCCGCACCGCTTCTTCCACCACAGGGAAGAGCTCCTCAACAACGAGGACTTCCTGATGTCTCCGGACGAATTGTGCAAGCCATTCCTCATCGATGGGGTATGCGCCGATCTTCATGAAGGAAACATCGTGAGGAATAATTTCCTGCACGTAGGCGGCTGCAATTCCACTGGCGATGATCGCACGCTTTCCTTTGACATGATAGTGATTATAGCCTGATTCTAAAATCCGTTTTCTGACATGCGGTTGTTTCTCATTGAGCTTCCGGTGAAGGATTCTGGTATGGGCCGGGATAACCACATACTGTCTTGGGTCCTTATGGAATTCCCCCTTCCCGGAATAGGACAGGACAGGGCCCAGGATTACATCTCCCTTCGAATGACATATCCTCGTTGTCGGGCGGAACAGAACAGGAAGCCCCAACTCCTCGGAGAGGATAAAAGCATCCCTCACCATGTCATGCGCCTCCTGCAATGTCGAAGGATCGAGGCATGGGATCTTTGCAAATTTTGCATACATACGGCTGTCCTGCTCGTTCTGGGATGAATGGGCGAAGGGGTCATCCGCACTCATGATAACGAAACCTGCGGTGACACCGGTATATGCACTTGTCATCAACGGGTCTGCCGCGACATTCAGGCCCACATGCTTCATCGTTACCAGGGCCCGCACCCCGCACCATGCCGCTGCGAGAGCATTTTCGAATGCGACCTTTTCATTTACCGACCATTCCACATGGCTGCTCCGATCAGGATGCGATGCGAGTATCTCGATCACTTCCGATGAAGGAGTTCCCGGATACCCGCTCACGAACCCTACGGGAGATTCAAGACATGCTTGGGCAATTGCTACATTTCCTAAAAGATAGCGCTGATCCATAGTCCACCAAGGAGTCCTCTTTTAGGAGATACTCTGGTTCACACCCTTATATAGGAATTCAGCTTGTGTTTCAAAACCTATAAGAAGTCGTGTTGTTTAACTATTTAGGCAATTTATGGGCCCGTAGCATAGCCCGGTGGTGCGCCCGGCTGATAACCGGGAGGTCATGTGTTCGAATCACATCGGGCCCATTCCCATTTTCTTAATTACCCTAAAGAGACAACCCTTTCACATATGGAACGGAATTACAAACTCCTCCTCGGTGCCGCCCTTATAGTGACCGTTATTCTCCTGATATACGATATCTATATCGGAGGGGTCGCGTTCATCATCTTTATCGCACTCCTGATGTCGATATGGATTATGGAAGATTCCCGGATGCACCCGGATGTCAATGCCACTCTGAGGAATGGCGCCAAGGCAGTTGAGTTCAGGAACAAGGGGAATGCCGCGGCGTACGACATCCATATCGCGATTATCCCTCATGATGTAGAATTTGCTATTCCGCTTCTGAAGGAAGATGAGAAATATCTGTACACATTCGAAAAGATGATAAACGAGGCGAAAGTCGTTGTTTCGTTTGAGAATGAAAATAAAGAACGGTTTTCGAAATCCTATCTTTTGTCTTCAACCGGAAAAAGTGACGAAGACCTGCTAAAACCGGCATTTCCACTCTTCAAATGGAAAAAAGAGGAGGATTAATCCTTTTTTCGGGTGGTTGCACCAGGAGAGACAAATTCCAGGACCAGCTTCATTGCAGCGATCAGCTCTTCCTGCCCCTTGAGGTAATCGTGGAGAGCCTGATAGAGCATATACATTGGGTCGTAACCATACCGTTCAAGTGCATCCTTCGGCGATATCGGATTTGCAAACGAGTCCACAATAAATCCGTCGAAGGAGAACATCATCTCATAGAATTTTCCATCCTCTGAAAGTACGCAGAATTGATCATCCACTTTTTTAGCTGTGTTATCGGGGCGATGCGCAACCGGGTCGGTTTTTCCTAGCACAATCATCTTCTTTCTGTGGAACATCGTATCATACAATTCCCCCTTTGTGTCCTGTTTGCCACGGAGCAGCATCATGATCCCGATATCTGGAATCAGCGGTGCAGCAAGGCCCGCCATCTTGGAGAAGAGCGCCACTTCCTGTTTCTTTACCTCCTCTTTCAAGGACTCCCGCTCTTTTCCGCTTTCGTTGATCATCTCTATCAGTTTCTGAAATCCGGCTTCGACCTCATCCATCCAAAAACCTCATTCTCTGGTGAATGACTGGAATTGGTTTGCCTCATGTTAAATCTTTCCGTCGTAGAGGTATGATCATACACCATATCCTGCGATATACTAATCCCAAAAATTGCTCATCAGGATAATCCTGATGATACGAGTTCTCCCGAGAAGAAATACATATGATCCGCAACGATACGCACCCGGACCTTCCTACCGACCGGAAGATCCCCCTCAATAACAACGCCGGTATAATTGCTGCTTCTGCAGAGTATAGTCCCGGGTTTGACATGCTCGGTGACGGTAACTCCGATTGTTCTTCCGATCAGCAAACGGTTCTGACGATGATACAGCATTTCAGCATGGCTCTGGAGCCTTCGTGATCTGACCTTCCTGATATAATCGATGGGTGCCTTTGCTTTGGCGATCATGGTATGTGGCCGGGGCGAATAGCGGGTAACGTTCACTTTGGCGGGCATTACCGCAGATAGCAGATCGATCGATGCCTGGAACTCTTCCTCATCTTCGCCAGGGAATCCTGCTATGATGTCTGTAGCAATCGAAATGTCGGGGATTTTTTTTCTGAACTCATGCACAATTTCCAGAAACTCCTCCCGGGTATACCTCCTGCCCATTCTCGAGAGAACATGGTCAGACCCGGATTGGACCGGCAGGTGGATAAAATGGAATACAGGATTATTCTTGAACGATTCGATGACAGGATCGAGAATCGGAAGGAGGGTCGCAGGATTCATCATTCCGACTCGGATAAGAAATGGACCCGGAAGTTCACCTGTCCTTGAAAGGAGGTCAGCAATATGTTCCTGATTTTTGCCCCTCCATGCACTGCAGTCCTGGGCACAGAGCTGGATCTCGATCGCACCATGTTCATGGCATTTTCTGATCTCTTCCAGTACTTCCTCCATCCTGGTACTGATGAGCGGTCCCCTTGCATACCTGGTGATGCAATAGGTGCAGGATCCAGTACATCCTTTCCCAATCTGAACAATACCAACTTCATGAGGAATGCGAAGTGGAATACCCCTGAATTCTTCCGCTATAGTATCTGGGTGGATGAACACAGGATCACAGACAGAACAGATATCTTCTTTCTGCACCAGCATCATGCACCCCGTGACGTAGAGGGGCATTGTACGGTATTTTTTTAGTATTCTGATCATTTTACGCTCCGTTGCGCCGACAACGGTGCATGTATTCACGACCAGTGCATCGGCATGTTCTGGTTC
>JAJRBU010000197.1 GCA_028679315.1 Methanoregulaceae archaeon | reverse complement strand
GGCCTATGGTGTTACCTGACGTCGCAAGGTACGAGGATGCCATCAGGAAAACGAAAGATTGTGTGTCGTTGTTAAAAACGGTATGGATCAGCAGTGTTCCTATTGCGTTGCTTGAAGTTGTCCCTGTCCGGTATAAAACCGATGGAACCATTGAAATTGCAGAGATCCTGAAAGTGACGATCGAGATCGAAGAATACCGGTACAAAAACCCTGTTCCTTTAAAAATAAGGATGAAAAGAGATCAGGACCTTGGGAGAGTCCATCGTCTGGTCGCAAATCCAAAACTGGTAGAGTCATTTAAAGTGAAAAAGGGCGACATTCTGGATATGGAGGATCATCATGAGGAGGTTTTCAGTAAAGACTCTGAGATGAAAGGCAGCAACCTCCTGCCTGATGAAGTCGATTACCTGATTATTACTGATAACAACGAGTGGGACTCCGTATCGATGACACCGGGTGCGCCGGTCGGAAATATGGTGGCAGAGTTCCAGAAACTGGCAGACTGGAAGCGCCAGCGTGGTTTACGGACCCGTGTTGTCACGGTAAAAAATATTGTAGATGGGGCGTATGGCGATTTCAGAACCGGCGCGCTGGATCTCCAGGAGGTGATCCGCAATTTCCTTAAAAATTATTGCGCCGTCAAGGGAATATAATGGGTCTTGCTGGGTGGCGATGTAAATATCATCCCGGTGCGTAAGGTATGCGCATCTGCATGGGGAATCATCGGCCGGGGGGAAGCGAATACAGGTGCGGTGCATGCAACGGGATCCCTTCCGGACGGGGTGCTCAGTGGAGATAATACCACCGCATGGAAAGGGACCTACCTCGCCATGCAGGTGAAAGAGTGGTCTCCGGGGAACCCGCAGTTCGGCCAGGCGGATCATGTCCTTTCCGTCTACGAAACAGGAGATATCATCCCCTTCGATGCCACCGGTGCCTCAAGTACCACGACAATGGGCTGGTATTTTACCACCGATGACACGTTCAGCACCCGTTCTACCGCCAGAACAAAGTGGATCCGGGTCAACGGCCCTGCGGCAAAGATTAATAAAAATGTGATCTGGTACACGGAAGATAACAGGATTCCCACCGATCTTTACTATTCGAGTCTCTACAGCTCACAGTATGTCTCCGGGAAACATGACTGGTATCACCTGAACAACGGATTATTCGGCCAGCACAACTCCAGTAACCCGCATTTGAGCGGGATTGATTATATTGCCGATATCGGAGTGGGGCGTGCCCCAATGGGGACCCCGGCTGAGGCACTGGTGTTTGTCAACAAAGTCATGACATATGAAAAATGGGACCAGAGCACTGTTGCCAACCCGTTGGAACGGTTTAAAAAAATGCTCTATGTGGCGGACTCCTGGGGACCATATTTCCGTATCCCTCAATGCCCCACCAATTCAAACCCTCCCGGAAACGGCCTGTACCATACAAATGCAGCGGGGGGGTATTCACTGCTTCATCTCGATACGCTTCCCCCGGATGTCGGAACGAAGCTGATCTGCCACGTCTCGGATACGGACAGGAGACTGCTGAATTACAACGTGTATGCAGATACTACACATCCAAGCTGGTATTATGCCATAAGTAATACTGTCCTGTCCCCCAGTCATATTTCCCTCGGTTTGTTTGGCATCGACATTCCAATATTTACTCCCTGGATCGTCGTGTATGGCGCGAATAATGCCGAGCTTACCCCGATGTATTTCGCTCTTGATTTTTACGGGGCCGATTCATCAATAACCCAGCAGGAGACACTCAGGGAATGGCTGCAATCAGGATTTTACCAGATCGACCAGCTACAACGGTTGTACACCGATGAGACCGACCTCGAACCATCTGCCTATAACGAAACCTCCATCAAGCATCTCACTTCGGATAACCTGAAAACGGCGTTGAACGAAGGACCTCACTTCGTGAGTCTCATTGGGCATGGAAATTCCGACTGGGTAGCATATTTCAATACCGCCCTTGTGAACACGCTGACCAATGGAGACAAGACCTCGATCATATATGCAGATTCCTGTCTTACCAACGATTTTGCTGCAGAAGATGCGGTTGGCGAGGCCAGCGTAAAACATCCCAATGGTTGTGCTGTCGCGTATATCGGAAACAGCCGTTTTTCCTGGATCGGCCTCGGCGACCTTTTCCGCCTGGAATTCTTCAAATGTATGACCCATTCCCGGCATCTTGCCGACCTGCATGATACCCGCTGTGACTATGGGGGTCACAGCAATGCCCCTGCGGACCTCTGGGTTGTCCTGTCGATGAACCTGTGTGGCGATCCGGAGATGCCTGTGTACCGGACCTGGAAGGATGCCGTCCCCTTGTTTATCGGGAATACGAATTCAGATGAGCTGCACAGGTCCACATGCCCGTGGGTGGAAAAAATGTCCTATTTTCACAAGGTTGAATTTTCCAGCAAAGAGGCAGGATTGGCGGCGGGATACGACGGATGCTATTATTGTCTCAGGCAGCACCACACAAAATGAGAGGGGAATATCCCCAATCACCATTTCTCAAGGTCATTTTTAGGATGTCTCTGCTCAGGCACTCTGGATCAAATGTTTACACGGATTAAAGGGCTGATATGATTCCCTGATGTTCTGCGGTTACAATCAATTGAATATGATCACCGCTACAAGTTTAAGCAGGGTAGAGTCTATATTGACATCAAGGAGATGGAGTGGCGATGTCAGCCCAATATTGTTCACAGCGTTTGAAGGGTCAGCATGATTATATAATTAATAATATATAATAATATAAGGATTAATTATATCTTGATGTCTTGTTATAGCACCGTTTATCACAAAGTCGAAAAATTCATTTAAATCTGAAGAAACGGGTACTGTCAATGGAATTCGATTATATCGAAAAAGAACATGAATTAATCGAGAATATCAGAAATCAGGGAATTAATGAAGATGTTCTTCATCACTTTACCCTACATGTAATCTCTTTTTATCAACATCACCGCCGAGAGCTTCCGTGGAGGACTTCCACGGATCCATACCGTATCCTTGTATCGGAAATGATGCTTCAGCAAACCCAGGTAGACCGAGTAATCCCAAAATACATTACCTTTATATCGTTATTTCCTGACTTTTCCACTTTAGCAGCAGCGTCACGAAAAGATGTATTAGGTGCGTGGCAGGGATTGGGATATAATAGGCGTGCACAAGCCCTCCACACCATTGCTCACCTTGTGATGGATACCTATTGCGGAACATTACCATCGAGTGTTGAGGAATTGACCAAATTCCCGGGAATAGGAAAAGCGACTGCCTCCGCCATCTTTGTCTATGCGCACAATGTACCATTGGTGTTCATCGAGACCAATATCAGGCGGGTATTCATTCACTTCTTTTTTCAGGACTCGCATAATATCCCCGATAACCGCATTGAGCCGTTGGTGGCCGCGACGATATGGAAAGAAAATCCCCGGGATTGGTACAATTCGTTAATGGACTATGGATCGCTTCTGAAAAATCGGGTTCCCAATCCCAATGTGCGGAGTTCTGTATTTCGAAAACAATCACCATTCCAGGGATCAGACCGTCAGCTACGCGGGCAGATACTTAAAAAGCTCCTTACAGGAGCAGAGATGACCGAGGAAGATCTCGCGGAGGAATTAGCGGTGGATCCCGCCCGGTTGGCGAAAATTCTCACAACAATGCATCGTGAAGGACTGATCACTTCACATGCCTCCAAATGGAAGGTCTGAAAAATAGAATACGTGTTTTCTTGTGGGACTCAGTATCTTGGAGTGTCCACCCTCCATTTAGGGTCACTGGTATCCCTCCATGGGAGATCCCGGCGGTGGTCTTTATAGAAACGAGAGATCCTTTTTCGGAATTCCCGGGGAGTGAGTCCCGGAATTTCAGGTTGTGTCATCGTGACCCAAGCGCCTCGATACGGGCGACGTACCGGTTGGCATCGAATTTCCGTTTCAGCCCGGCAGCATTCATGTACCTGATCGTGCCAAAGACGGGCCGTTCCTGCCACGCCCGGTCGTGCTTGCCAAAACACCAGGCAACTCCTGCATACCCGTTCGGGTCACGCCCGTCCAGTTCATACCGGTTGTTGAGGGAGAGCGCCGTCCGGTATGCCTCTTCCGGGGTCTCCGACCATTCGAGGATCTTCTTTCCCCAGTACATCCGCATATACCCATGCATCTTTCCGGTGAGCACCATCTCCTGCTGGGCGGCATTCCAGTATGGATCATGCGTCCTGGCAGCCGCAAACTCCCGGAACCGGTACGTATACTCACGCAGGTCAGCCGAATGGAGAGCGAGTGTCTTTTTCGCCCAGGGAGGGAGCCCTGCGTACTCATCGTAAAGCGGGTTATAATGAACAAAGTTCACGGCAAGTTCTCTCCTTACGATGAGCTCTTCAAGATAAATCGCCGCCGAAGTGCTTTCGGAGCGAAGGATGTTCTCTGCTATGAAAAGGGGAGAGATCTGGCCAAAATGGAGGAAAGGGCTCATGCAGGAGAGAACCCGGGCGGATGGATCATTCCGCTCTGCCGGGTAGCGATCGAGGTGCTCTGCAATAAACCGGTGGAGAAGAGCGGCAGCCGCATCCTCGCCACCTTTCCATGGCAGCGGATCCGGCTGCAGAGCGACGCTCTTTTCAGGGATGTTTTCTGTAATGCCTGCAAGCAGCGATTCTACGGTCAGCTCCTCTGCAGGACCCGCGTCTATGGCAAGGGAAGATCGGGAAGGTTTTCTCTCTTCCAGTGGGACGAGAAACCGGTCGATGCAGGGGTTGATCTTCTTTCTGAACGTGGCGGCAGACCATTCTTCTTTTGGGGAGGAGACGGCAACCGGGACGACCACATTCGTTTCGACCTGGAGAAGGGGGCATTCGAGCTCCCCTGCCACCTGGTGCCGCCACTGGTCCTGGAACCGCAGGTAGCCTCTGTCGGTCACCACGGCTGCAGCCTCACCACCCAGTTCCAGCGCAG
>JAJRBU010000134.1 GCA_028679315.1 Methanoregulaceae archaeon | reverse complement strand
TTGTGAAGGACCAGTTTTGGCTCGCCAGTCGTTCCCGATGTAAAATAAATAACGAGCGGGTCAGTGCTCCTGGTCCGCTCCATCCCGGATATCTTCACCAGGTGGCGGGAGACCGGGGCAGGATAATCGATCTCCTCGATATAACTGATCCACCCCTGGAGTTTTGCATCGGTCACAAGACGGGTCGCAAGGGTGGGACAGTCATTGCATATCTCCTCAACCTTACCCGCATTCTCCCTGTCGGTAATGACCATTGTTATCTTTGCGGCATTGATCCGGTACTTCAGATCCTTTGGGGTGAGCATCGTGGGGCAGGGGCAGAAGACTGCTCCGAGCTTGATGCAGGCGATGGCAAAGATCCACCATTCCGGGACGCGGGGGAGCATGATGATGACACGATCCCCTTTCTTTACCCCATACTTGAGGAGCATGTTTGCTGCCGAGTTCGAGAGGTTCATCAGCTGCCGGAAGGTGAAGGTCTTCTCGTTTCCCTCCTGGTTGACCCAGATCATGGCAAGCCGGTTCCGATCCTCGAGGGCAAACCGATCGATCACGTCAAACCCGAGATTGTAATATTCAGGGACCCCCAGTGAGAATGTCCGGTAGGTCTGCTCGTAATCACCCATATTGTGTCCTTCGCAGGGCATATGAACAGAATAATATCATCTGGGAAATCTTTAACCTGTCTTTTCTCGCACAGAAAAGGAGATCATAACCGGTGATCACTACAGACAGGGGGTGAGAAGCGTTCGTAAAACCATCCCCCGTTCATACGATTACCCGGGGGGAGGAGAGAATCATTATCATCGATTTCCATGGGTAATATACGAGGTGTAGCAAAACAGGGGTAAAATCGTGAAACGACGAACGGGACAAAAAGAGAATGACTTGTATTATTCCCTGCTCCGGTATTTTTCCAGTTCGCTCTGGCGGAGCTCATTCCGCTTGATCTTTCCGGAAAGCGTCTTGGGGAGTTCAGGAACAAACTCGATCGCCCGGGGATACTTGTAGGGAGCCGTGGAATTCCTCACATGCGACTGGATATCCCGGATAAGCGTTTCTGAAGGCTGATACCCGGGTTTGAGAACGATGAAAGCCTTGACGATAACCCCGCGGATGAGATCAGGAGAGCCGACAACCGCAGACTCCTGGACGGCAGGGTGCTCGAGGAGGGCACTCTCCACCTCGAAAGGACCGATCCGGTATCCCGAGCTCTTGATGATGTCATCATTCCTCCCGACAAACCAGAAATAGCCTTCGGCATCCATGGTGGCCTTGTCTCCCGTGTAATAGAACCCGTTCACAAACGACGCCGCATTCGCTTCAGGGCTGTTGATATACTCTACGAAGAGACCGACAGGACGGGGGTCAAGGCTGATAGCGATCCTTCCTTCCTCTCCCTGTTCGACTGGGCGCCCTTCCTCATCGTGGAGCTCGACATGCCAACCCGGTGCAGGTCTTCCCATTGATCCTGGTCTTGTCTCCATACCCTTGAATGTCCCGATACAGCAGACGGTCTCGGTCTGGCCATACCCTTCCGATATGGTCCGGCCGGTCCCTTCCATCCATACCCTGACCACTTCGGGATTGAGCGGTTCGCCGGCACTGGTACAGCGGCGGAGTTCACGCAGGTCAAACTTCTCGAGATCAGCGAGGATCAGCATCCGGTAAATGGTAGGAGGGACACAAAACGTGGTGATCTCATACCTCTCGAGCAGGGGCAGGAGCTCAGTCGCCTTGAACTTACCCCTCACATCATAGACGAAGATGCACGCACCCGCGATCCACTGGCCGAAGATCTTGCCCCAGGCGCATTTTGCCCATCCCGTGTCTGACGAGGTGAAATGCACATCGTTCTCCCCGACCTCCTGCCATAATGTCGCGGTGACCAGGTGCCCGAGCGGATAGCTGTGGGTGTGGAGGACCATCTTCGGGTCCCCTGTGGTACCAGAGGTAAAGTAAATCAGCATCGGGTCGCCTGAAAGGGTCTTTTTCGTGGTTGGCAGGCTGACTGAACGGAACGAGACCGGGGCAGGATAGACCAGCTCCTTTGGAAAGCTGACCCATCCCGGTCGTTCCCCATCAACAAGGAACCGGCATGTCAGGGTGGAGCATTCGGTGACCACTTCCTCCACTTTGGCCGAGTTCTCGACATTGGTGATGATCATCCGGAACGTGCCTGCATTCAGCCGGTATTTGATATCCTTTGGGGTGAGCATCGTTGGACAAGGGCAGAGCACCGCACCGAGTTTGATCAGTGCGATCACAAAGATCCACCACTCCGGCACACGGGGGAGTATGATCAGCACGCGATCGCCCTTCTGGACACCGTACTTGATCAGGATGTTGGCCGCCTGGTTGGAGAGGTTTTTTAAGTCCCGGAACGAGTATTTTTTCTCTGTTCCTTCCTGGTTGACCCAGATCATGGCAAGCTTATTCCGATCCTTTTCTGCCCATGCATCGATGACATCGAATCCGAAATTAAAATATTTTGGCACATCGATCCGGAACGTCCTGCAGAGTTCCTCGTAGGCCGCTGCGCCTGTGTTCGTTTCAGCCATAAAACGCCACATGGTTGGAGATGAAAGAAGATGAATCTGTCTTTTTTTTCTTCCCAAAAAAATCCAAAAAATTCCTTTTTCGGGGGTAATCCAGTAGTATTATAGTGGTCTAGACTTCATATACTGATCAATGGACGATAAGAGATACGATTCCTTGAAAATAGAAAATATCGTCGCATCCGGAGCCATTGCCGATTCCATCAATCTCGCAGAAATTGCCCAGAAGGTTGAGAACTGTGAGCTCAACACCAAGAGATTCCCCGGCGCTGTCTTCCGGATAGAGGACCCGAAAAGCGCATCTCTCATCTTCTCATCAGGCAAAGTGGTGCTGACAGGGATCAGGGATAAGAGTGCTCTTGAAAGAGGTCTTGCCATCATCATCCATTCACTCAAAGAGGCTGGCGTCAATACCTATGACAGCCCCCGCGTTGCCATCACCAATATCGTATGTTCCTATGATATCGGGAAATACATCAACCTGAACAAAGTGGTTATCACTCTCAACCTTGAGAGTATCGAGTATGAGCCGGAACAGTTCCCGGGCCTGGTCTACCGGATCCATGATCCGAAAATAGTTGCCCTGCTCTTCTCATCCGGAAAGATAATCCTGACCGGCGGAAAGAATCTCGATGATATCAAACGCGGCCTCGATATCCTCGAGCAGAAACTCGGAAGTATCATCTGATTACCAGAATTTACGGGTCCTGATATAGTTCCTTTCAGCCTTCAGGATCTCTTTATAGAAGGCATCCCCTTCCGTGAGTGTTGAAAGAACTCGCGACGCATTCTCCGGCCCTATCCCTTTTGCTGCCAGGGCAAGGACCGCCTTTTTTCCCCCGGAAAGAACGATGTTTGCGTTCCGCATCAGCCTTGCTTCAACCGCCTTCTCCTCACTGTTCTTCTCCTTCTTTGATGCGAGCGCAAACAGCGGTTCCTCGTACGGTTTCAGGACGGCGATAAGACGTGCCCCGCACTTCGGGCAGGACGGCTGATCCTGGACCCTGCCCGCAACGGTATGGCTTTTCCACTTCCGGCAGTTCATGCAGGCAAGCACAATCTCCTGCTGATCGATCCGCCGCCGAAGGGTGCTGATCACCGCTTGGTCCGGGGTCGGAGGGGCAATCTGATCGCGTGAAGAGAAAAGCCCCTGAACACCGAGAATACTCAGCCGTGAGCGCTCGATTGCACAGTCCCCTTGTTTTACGAGTGCCATCAGGTGAGCCGCTGTATTCACGTCCATATATACCGAGAAGAGTTCACGGTATGCTTCCTTCTGAACAACGGTATTTTCGAACACTTCGGTGAGTTTGTAGGTACTGAGCCGTTCATAATCAGCATCGGGATCAATCGCCCCGAATTTCTTTGCGATCTGGACGAGTTTCCACTTAAAAAGGGTGGTCCTCTTCATGGCCAGCTGGAGTATTCCTCCGATGTGTTCTGGGTCGAGCCCGACGAGAATATCCCTGACATCTGAGGCCCTGATTGCAGGGGGGAGAGAGAGCAGTACCCGGTACGCATCAATCTCGATCCCGACCGTCGTCCCGAACCGAGCCGACAGAAGTATTGAGATCACCCGCCCGAGCGCTTCATTTGCCTTATGCCCTGCACAGATATTGCATATCACCGCTTCTTCGGAATCCTCAATAACAATCATCCGGTCGGTTGCAATCCGGCTCCGGTTTTTGTCCATTTCAGCAAGGAAACCGGAGGCGAAACCACACGCCTCGAGATCGGTATGGTAAGCAGAAAACCTCCGGTTCCTCCGAAGTGCCCCCACTTCCCGTGCGATTCCATACGGCACAGGGATCTGCTCACCTTCCCAGGAGGGCAGTTCTCCCTTGACACGACGTGCCGGCTCGACCGTGATCCGGCCTTCATCGATATCAAGGACCCGCCAGAGCTGCCCCTTGGTGATAAAGACCGCCCCTGTGTAGATCGACCCCACCACGAACGATTCATCAAGGGTCCCGACGGTCCTCCGTGAGACCATATCGAAGACATGGACCTTCTTCTCATCATGAATCATCGAGAGGTTTCCGGCCAGGTACCGGCGTGCCCGCAATGTCGTGCAAACGATATCCCCCTCGAGCCTTATCAGCCGGTGTTCTGCGATCTGGGTGCACACATCATCGAGGAGTGCTCCGCAGCCGCTGAAGGTATACGTCCGGTCAAGGATGGCCATGATCGCTGCCTTCGAGATACGTCCGTATTCCACGGC
>JAJRBU010000150.1 GCA_028679315.1 Methanoregulaceae archaeon | reverse complement strand
GGCATTCTTCAACGAGACGCAGCGCATGGGCGGTAATTGTTCCGAACAGATGGAAGGCTTTTTCTGAAAGCCCAATACCCCCTTCATACCCGTCATACACGAAAACAACCGGTCCCCCGGTCTCGGCATGCACGGGTATCGAAACACCCCCGATGTCCCAGCGGTCGCATAGAACATACAGTGGCATCATGGCGATAAATGCATGTTCGGAACCATGCAGTCCCCCATCAGGATCTTCCCCTTTAGAGCGGATCGCCTCCATTGTCCCGGCAGGTGGGGAGAACCAGAGGGCCCGTGTCGAGAAGGTGAGGGGGGGGAGATCCAGGGCTTCCACACCAAGAAGGGTATCCCCGCGGATGATCTTGTATGCGTAATACTGCTCGGTCACTTCGACATCACCGAAGCTGATTGGGGTGCCCTTCACTGTCGTGGTCTCGATGACCGTTTTGACTCCGATCTCCACCGATTTCAGAGGGCGGGTGTAATAATCAACCTCAGTTTTGCTGACCCTGATGATCCCGTGGGCAATATCCATCGAGTCTACGAGATACTGGTCGCCCTGGTGGAGGAGGACTGCACCCTGGTGTGCCTCCCTGAACGCCTGGTTCCGGTCCAGTGTCTCTAGTGTCCGGCCTTCTGATATAACCCTGAATGAGTCAGGAGAGATGCTTCCCATGCGGACCAGTTCGTGCGGCCTCCTGCTGCCGGAATAGACAAGCCCACGGGGGGTCTTGGAGATGAGCCGTTCTTTTTCAAGGGCATCGATCGCAGGGCTGGGATCCCTGCCAAAAAGTGCGATGTTTTCGCTGGTGATCGGCAGCTCAGCTGCAGCACAGAGGATCTGCCCGGAGAGAATGTACGGATTTTCCAGGTCTATGATCGCACGCTCGAGGGGGGCACCGAAGAAGAGATCGGGATGGCGCATGAAGTACTGATCGAGCGGGTCTCCACCTGCGATCAGGAATGCCGCCGAAGGCGTCCCGTTTCTGCCGGCCCTCCCTGCCTGCTGCCATGTTGCCATCATGGTCCCCGGATACCCTGCCATGATGACTGCATCAAGGGAGCCGATATCTATCCCAAGTTCGAGCGCGTTGGTGGATACCACGCATCGCAGATCTCCGGATTTCAACCGTCCCTCGATTGCCCGGCGTTCTTCGGGAAGATACCCTGCCCGGTAGGAACAGAGATCCTCCGGTCTCCCCTGCCGTGTCCGCACCATCCTCTCCCTTGCCCGGAGGGCGATCAGCTCGGCGGTCTTCCGTGAGCCGGAAAATGCGAGGGTCTGGACGCGGTGACGGATGCATTCGCAGATCAGATCAGCTGCCTCGTTGTTAACGGACGATGGCCGGATTGGATCATCGTAGGGATTGATCATGACAAACCGCCGGGGTCCGCGGGGCGCTCCATCGCTTTCAACAAGGGTGAAGGAGAGCCCGCAGAGCCGCTCCGCAAACTCCACGGGATTTGCCAGGGTTGCACTGGAAAGGATACAACAGGGTTCCGAACCGTAATGCCTGCTCAGGCGTAAAAGCCTCCGCATCAAAAAGGCCATCTGCGAACCCTGTACCCCCCGGTAGCGATGGGCCTCATCGATAATGATGAAAGTGAGGCCCCTGAAGAAGGAACTCCACTGGTGGTGCCAGGGTAATATCTGATGCAGTTCGTGCGGATTGGTCAGGATGATGCGGGATGACCTCCTGATACGCGGACGTCTGTCTGCCGGGGTATCCCCATCATAAATGGCTGGTGATACCCGTATGCCGGTACCATCTTCCAGCTCCCGTACTGTTTTCAGCTGGTCGTTTGCAAGTGCTTTTGTCGGGTACAGGAACAGTGCTGTCCGATTGGGATCCTGTCCCAATGTGTCAAAAACAGGAAGCAGGAACGCGAGGGTCTTTCCGGACGCTGTGGAGGTGGCAAGTACCACGTTTTCGCCTCTCAAGGCAGCATCGATGGCTGCGGCCTGGTGGCGGTAGAGCCGGATACCCCTGTGGTCGAGATACTCACCGAGACGAGGGGTGAGAAGACAGGTGTCGTATTGTCCATCGCTCTGTGAAAACTCCTTTATGGAGGAGATACGCCTCGAATAACCGGGATCTTCCGAGATAGCATGAATGAGGGAGTTCACCGTCATGACATACCCTCCCCCTGCAGCAGGCCGAAAAGCCGTGCAAGCGAGACAAGATCCTGCCTGTTATGGGTCACAATCGGGACAAGAGGGCCGGGATTTCCTGTCATCATGAACGACTCGTAAAATTCCGGCACCATCGCCCCGGGGATATCATCCGTCCTTCCGGTTCCAAGGAATCGCTGCTCGAGAGTTACCAGTCGGCAATCGGGCAGTTCATCTTTCCAGCGCTTGCGTGAGAAGTGCAGCAGGTCATAATGGGGGTTGCCAATCACCGCCGGCCTGCCATAAAATGCCGCGCGTCCGGCAAGGTACGGGATATCGAATGCTTTCCCATTGTAGCTGACAAGGACCCGGTCCCCTGCCAGCTGATCCATGACAGCTGAAAGTGCCGGGACCTCTTCGCTGATGTCCCTCAGAAGATATTGTGAGATGCATAGTGTACCTGACCGGATCTCTGCAAGGCCGAAGAGAATGATCGGCCGCGAGAAGAGACCGAGCGTCTCGAGGTCAATGAAGATGAGATCGCGGGAATGGTAGAACCCGGCAGTAAGGAAGCAACAGTGATGGGAGGGTGAAAGCCACCGGGAGACCAGCTGTTCGATCGCCGTGACTTCGGAACCCGTGAGAATTGCCAGGGTCTCGCGGGCAGCGTTGCCAAACCTCCGGTGACATGCAAGGTCGGCAATCGTTGAATATCCCTTGGCCTTCAGCTCCCTCTCCTTTCTCCTCCCTATACCATATACAAGAGTAAGGTCGGAGAGGAGGGTCGATCGGATCGCACTTTTACTGGTCTCTTTCAGGTCCAGGGGCTCCTGGGACGGGATGCAGTAACAGGTTCCTTCGTACGTGTCGCATTCATGACCGTGAAAGATCTCATCCAGGGAATACCCCTGATATGTTTCCATGACGGTCTGCATCTGCTCTGTCGCTAAAGCATGAAGGGACTCGTAGACATATCGATCATGGAAACGGGTTCGGAAGACGGAATCATTCCGGATAACAGCATAATCATGGGATTTCCCGATTCGGGACCGCCATTGCCTGCTTATCGAGGGATAAACATGACCTGATTCCATGTGCGCTATGCTGCTCTTTGTCCTCATTCCCTTTAATACGGGGCATGCACGGTGAAAGTGAACAGGGTTTAGAAAATCCCTTATAGTCCCGGTATCTACTTGTTACTATCCGGATACCGGAACTGGCTTTGTTGCCGGGATCAGCGACGAAGGCGAAACCATTGTTCAGGATTTCATTTGAAGGAAGTCGGCATATTCACCGAACGCTCTTCGAAGCATGGGTAACAGGAGGCAATATGCGTGGATCCTGAAGCTTTCCTGATTGACCTGGATGGGGTACTGTATGTAGGGGAATCACCCGTTCCGGGTGCTACCGATACTATCGCGTACCTGAGGGAGAACGGGTATCCCATCCGATATGTATCCAACACAACAAGGAAGTCGCGGGAGACCCTCTCCCGAAAGCTAAAATCCATGGGATTTGAGATACCTGTCTCCCATATCGTTACTCCCTCAATGGCAGCTGCCTCTTATATCAGGGGAAAAAAAGGCACCGGAGCCATCATCCTGACCACCCCTGAAGTATCTGCGGAAATGGGACATGAAGGGATACGACACGAGGAAGAGGGTACCGGATTTGTGGTGGTTGGTGACGGGGGCGATCTCTTCACCTATTCTACCCTGAACAAAGCATTCCGCCATATCCTTGGAGGGGCAGAGATCATTGCGCTTGAAAAGGACCGGTACTGGATGGGAAATGACGGGCTCATGCTCTCAGCGGGACCTTTTGTCGCAGCCCTTGAGTACGCAGCGGGAACGAGCGCAGTCGTGATGGGAAAGCCGTCACGGGACTATTTCATGCATGCCCTTTCCTCCATGGATGCCTCCCCTGCCCGTACTGTCATGATCGGGGACGACGTGGTGAGCGATATCGGGGGAGCTTCCACAGCCGGCCTTGGGGGAATCCTTGTTAGGACCGGAAAGTTCCGGCAGGATGATCTTGAAAAGAGTCCTGTACTCCCGACAAGGGTAATAGCCTCGATCGCAGACCTGCCTGGCCTCCTTGCATCCGGGGAGCTCTGTCCGGACCGATGACGCAAAAGTCCATGGTCATCCTGCTTATTGCCATACTGGCGGGGCTCCTCCTCTCCTCCGGATGTGTCAGTTTTATCCACAGTTTTTTTCCCGCTGCATCCTATCCTGAAATAGAACCTGAGCGGGGGGCAACGCTCCCGGCAGTCCCGGAATATTCGTTTGCCTTCGAGGACTTTCAGGTCATCCTCTCATCTGGAGTCGACCCGGAGGTATATACAGGGGCACGATCGGCGGAGAAGGCTGTCAGGATCTATGATACCTCAATCGGTGACGATGAATGGCGTTCAGGTCTTTACAAGACCATGACCCTGGACCCGGCCCAGGACCAGTTCTTCAGTGACCTGACAGGCGAGTTCGCCCAGGTCAGAGCCCGGCATGATCTCGACTCAGATGAATATCTCGAACTGATGACCGTCTTTGTCCAGTCCCTCCCCTACCGGAACCAGAACCTTTCAAGCCCAAAGTATCCCATTGAGACGTATCGCGACAGGGAAGGGGACTGCGATGACAAGAGCATGCTGCTTGCAGGGCTTCTCGGGCATGAAGGGTACAATGTCTCCCTCCTTTATTTTGGGCCCGAGCAGCACATGGCGGTCGGAGTGGCCTGCCAGGGGGAGGGATTCCATGAGACAGGGTATGCTTATATCGAGACTACGAGGGTCAGCCTCATCGGAAACGGATCAGGCTCTCTGGACGGGAACATTACGATTATCTCGAACCCGCTTGTCATTCCGGTAGGAAACGGGATATCCGTCTATACACGCTGTGACGAGACCCGTGCGATCAATGATGAGCTATCCAATATCAGCGCGCACCTGGAGTTACTCGCGACAGACCTCCGTGATCGAGAGTCTGTTCTCCTCTCCCAGCGATCAGATCTTGAAACCATGGACCTCCGGCTCGAGACCATTCTGGCTGAAGGGGATCTTTTCAGATATAACCGGATGGTGACGGAATACAATGCCAGGGTCCGGGAGTATAACCAGAATCTCGAAAAATACAGGGAAATTTCTGACGAATATACTCTTTATGCCGAACGGTATAATTATATAATCTCCCATGAACACGACCGTGAAGGGACCTATCGTGCTTTGCTTGGGGAGCGGGAATGAGTTGGACTGACAATATTTTCTGGAAAGAATTCAGCTGGAGACTTCTGGGTCATTGGAAATCTGTGAAGAACCCAAAAAAATCCCGAAGGGTCCTTATCCTCAGTTGAATCTTCCCAAAAAGGACACGTGGATCCGTACCCGCATCCCGTTTCAGAGGGATTTGGGATGATTTGATAAAACCATAAGTTTTAAAAAAACAGGCCAATTTGGGCATCCGATACTCTGTTGTGGATGAAATAGACAACGAAGTATTATGGCCAATCCTGGCAGGATTCCAGTGCCGGGATTCTCCTCGAGCCGGCCGGGACCTCGGATCGCTCTATCCGCTCGAGTGCTTTCTGGCAGTACTGTGGGGATATATCAATCCCGATAAATCTCCTGAAATGTTTCCAGGCAACCAGGGTCGTGGTTCCTGTACCGTTGAAGGGATCGAGGACGAGGTCACCCCGGTACGAGAACAGTTTCAGTACCCTCCTGGGGATCTCTTCCGGGAACATCGCAGGGTGACCGTACTCCTTCATCCTGGTCTCGGGCGGGATACTCCACCGCCCTATCACCCACTCCTTGAATTCCTCATCAGTGATATCGATATTCTCCTTCAGGCCCGCCTTTTTGTGCGTCTCCTTGTCAAAGACCTCCACGAACTCCCAGGTATACTTGAGGTACGGCATCGAGGGGGATTTCCAGCTCCCCCACGCCGTGTACTTGGCATTGTAATTGTTCTTCTCCCAGAGGATCTCAGCCTTCCAGAGAAGGCCCAGTCTCATGAGCTGCGATGAGATGATATGGTGGGTCGGGACATAATCAGAGAAAAGGGGCTGGATATTCACGGCAAGTCTTCCCCCTGGTTTCAGGACCCTGACACAATCCTGCCAGATCGCAAACAGCTCCGAAAAATAGGTATTCCACTCGTGGGTGTCATCATGGGGGTCTTCAGCGTAACTCTGCCCGAAGTTGTAAGGAGGGGATGTCACGATGATATCTACGCTGCCGTCCGGGATCCTGTGCAGGATCTTCCCGGCATCCCCGCAGAGGATCCGGTTGATGAACGGCTGCACCTCGGCCGGTTCCCCTGAAGGGATCATTGCGTTCGATCGCCGGGTTCCCCCCCGTATCAGGGATTTTCCCGCCTTGTCCGAAACCTTCTCCTCCCGCTTTTTCCCGGGCATCTGATCCTTATGGGCGCTCTCAGCCCTTTATTATGACGGGCGATATGTCAGGGTGAAAACCGTTTAATCCCGGGGTGTATATACATAAAAGACGATCGCAGATGCTGGAAATTCGGGATCTCCATGTGGAGATAGGGGAAAAGGAAGTTCTTCATGATGTCAATCTTACCATCGGAAATGGGGAGACGCACGTCCTCATGGGACCCAATGGTTCGGGAAAGAGTACTCTTCTCATGACACTCATGGGATTTGCGAACTATAACGTGACAAAGGGGACAATCACCTACAACGGAGAAGATATCACCCAACTGCCGATTCATGAGCGGGCGCAACGTGGGATAGGAATCATGTTCCAGCGTCCTCCCACGATATCTGGTCTGAAGCTCGGAAAACTCCTTGCGGCTACTTATGGTGACAGGCCTGATGAGATCGCTGAAATGGCCAGGAACCTGAATATGGACCGGTTTCTTGACCGCGATATCAACAAAGGATTTTCCGGGGGTGAGATCAAGAGGAGTGAGGTTCTTCAGCTAACGGCGCAGAGTCCGAAATTTGTCATGCTTGATGAACCGGAAAGCGGTGTGGATCTGGAAAATATATCTCTGATAGGGCATGCTATCGGGAAGCTCCTTGAGAAGGATGTTCATATTGTCAACCGGAAAAAAAGCGGGCTCGTCATCACCCATACTGGCTATATACTCGATTATCTCGATGCGGACAAAGGCCATGTTATGTGCGACGGAGAGATAAAATGCCATGGAAATCCGAGGGAAATTCTGAAGGAGATCAAAGCCAGGGGATACAGGGAGTGTCTCGAATGCAGGTCGATGTAGGGAAAAAAGTGGATCTGAATCCGGAAGACCGGGAACGGCTTGCCCAGTCCGGCATCGAACTCGGGATGGCGAACCGGTGCGGGAGTTATCTCCAGATGAACCAGGATGTCATGCATTCCACGTGTTCCGAAGAGGGAATCGAGGTTCTCCCTTATGCGTTGGCCTTGGAAAAATATCCTTGGCTTTCAGGGTATGCATGGCAACTCGTGAAAAAAGAGAAGGATGAATACACACGCTATGTTGCAGCGCAGGAAAGACCGGTCGGATATGTTATCATTGCACGGAAGGGGAGCAACAACATCCTCCCTATCCAGGCCTGTCTCTTTCTTGGCAGAGAACAGATCCAGCATGTCCATAATATCCTCATAGCAGAAGAAGGAGCAGAGCTTCACGTAATCTCCGGGTGTGCCAGCGGCAGCCATGTAGGGAAGGGGGGTGCCCATTATGGCATCAGCGAATTCTACGTGGGAAAGAATGCGAAGATCAGCTTCACCATGATCCATACGTGGGGGGAAGAGATCGAGGTGTACCCCCGGAGTGCTTCACGCGTTGAAGAAAACGGGGTATTCCTCTCTAACTATGTCTGCATGAAGCCGGTGAAAAAAGTGCAGATGTACCCGACCGCATATCTCGAAGGTGAGAATTCGGTTGCCCGATTCAGCAGTGTCGTAATCAGCACAGAAGGGTCTCATCTCGATCTCGGCTCACGTGCAATCCTCTCGGCAATGGGCTCGAGTGCGGAGCTGGTCACACGGGCGATCTCAAGAGGGGGGGAGATCATCTCACGTGGACACATCAAAGGGGAAGTGAAGGATACCCGTGGCCATTTGGAATGCAAGGGACTGATCCTGAAAGACGGTGTTATCTATGCCATACCGGAAATTGAGGGATCGGTTGTCGGAACGGAGCTCTCCCATGAAGCAGCAGTGGGAAAGATTGCACAGGAAGAGATCGAATATCTCATGTCGCGTGGGCTTGATGAGGATGTTGCGACCGCAACTATTATCCGCGGTTTCCTTGATGTGAAGATAGCCGGGCTCCCGGATGCATTGCAGAAACAAATCGATGCCGCGATCGATGCTGCGGAGAAGAGCGGGTTCTAGAAGAGCAGGATGACAGGCACCGATCCATGGGAAGCTGCACGAGACCGGATGGTCGAGATGCAGATTGCGGCGCGGGGAGTCAGCGATGAGCGGGTCCTAGCCGCGATGCGCAAAATTCCCCGCCATCTGTTCATCCCCGGCGATGTACGCGGGTCAGCATACGGTGATTATCCTCTCCCCATCGGTCATGGCCAGACCATCTCCCAACCCTACATCGTTGCGATGATGACCTCGCTTCTCCAAATCCGGCCGGATGACCGGGTGCTTGAGATTGGGGCGGGGAGCGGGTACCAGGCTGCGATCCTGGGAATCCTGTCACGGGAGGTCATCTCGATTGAGCGTATCCCTGAAGTGGCACACCTTGCGCAGAAAAATCTTACCACTTCAGGGATCACCAATGTCAGGGTCGTTGTGGGTGATGGCACGCTGGGCTATCCTGAAGGTTCGCCATACGATGGGATATTGATAACGGCCGCAACCCCTTCGATTCCGCCGCCTCTGATAGACCAGCTCGCGGAAGGGGGGAGGCTCGTTGCCCCGGTGGGATCACGTGATCTCCAGGATCTAATCCGGCTGACAAGGAAGGGCCATGACCTTGTCCGCGAATCCTTCGGCGGGGTTGTCTTTGTGCCCCTGCTCGGGGAGCATGGGTGGAAGCAGTGACAAAAAGGGGCCGGATTTTTGATATCACAAGGCCGCTAGCTCCTGGATGCATCGTGTATCCTGGTGATATCGTTCCAGGATTTGTTCAGGAAGATCACGGGAATTACCTGATCACCGACATACGCATCAGCAGCCATTCCGGCACCCATATCGATGCTCCATCCCACTATCTTGACCAGGGCAGAAGCGTCGATGAGATTCCCCTCACCCACCTGATGGGCTGGTGCCGGGTGGTGGACGTCACCCATATCCACGGGGAGATCTCAAAACAGGATCTCGAAGGGAAGATTGAGGGGGCAAAAAAAATCCTTCTCCGGACCTCGTTTTCAGGGC
Organism: Methanoregulaceae archaeon; assembly: GCA_028679315.1. Taxonomy (GTDB): domain Archaea; phylum Halobacteriota; class Methanomicrobia; order Methanomicrobiales; family Methanospirillaceae; genus UBA9949. Next base: position 573 of record JAJRBU010000150.1, on the reverse strand, counting down.
AGAACGAATTTTTCGAGGACTACCCCTCCCTTGGAGACGAGGCCGCGGAATTCCTGGCGGAAAGACGAATTCATTGTATGGGGACCGATGCCCCCTCCATCGAGCAATTCAACTGCAGCGGGGCTGTCCACAGGACTCTCCTCTCGGCAGGAGTGGTCATTATCGAGATGCTCGACCTCTGGAGAATCCCGGAAGGAGATTACTGGATGATTGCCCTGCCCCTCAGGCTGAGGGGGCTTGACGGATCGCCCTGCCGGGCTCTCCTGTTCGAGGGTTGGGAGGTGGAACAACCATCATGGACGTTATACGAACTGCAATAACGAGACTCGAAGCGAGAATCGAGGGATCGGGATCAGAAGAAGGGATTGTCAGGATCGATACCGATCCTGACCGGGTCATTTGCCAGTACGAGAAGGGAGCCTGCCTCCGTGCAGCCTTCGGGGGAAGATCCTCCGAGTTCGTGACCATGGATCCGCTTACGGCAACGACCCGGATAGGATTCATGTTCGGCGCAAGGCTTGAGCAGCTGAATCAGAGGGCCGCAGCATGCGCAATCATGAATGTCGTAGCCGG
>JAJRBU010000018.1 GCA_028679315.1 Methanoregulaceae archaeon | reverse complement strand
CCGAAGAAGCCGGAAATCAGGAAGGTCCTCCTGATCGGATCGGGGCCAATCCAGATCGGGCAGGCGGCAGAGTTTGATTTCTCCGGAACGCAGGCATGCCGGGCGCTCCGTGAAGAGGGGGTGCAGGTGGTCCTTGTCAACTCGAACCCGGCGACCATCCAGACCGATCCCGAGACTGCTGATGTGATATATGTCGAGCCGATCAGGGCTGAGATCATTGAGAAGATTATCGAGAAGGAACGGCCTGATGGGATCCTCTCCGGGATGGGGGGACAGACCGGCCTGAACATGACCGCGGAACTTGCCGAGCGGGGGGCGCTTGCGAACGTGCAGGTCCTCGGCACCCCCCTCGAAGCGATCTACCAGGGTGAGGACCGGGAGAAGTTCCGGGCCCTGATGGGTGAGATCGGGGAGCCGGTGCCAAAGAGCATGATCTTAAACTCTCCTACCCAGGTTGACGAGGCACTTGCTATTGTGGGGCTCCCTGCCATCATAAGGCCTGCTTATACCCTTGGTGGCTCAGGGGGAGGTATCGCCCATACCCGGGACGAGCTGGTCCGGATCATCGAGATCGGGCTGACCCGCTCCCGGATCCACCAGGTTCTCGTCGAGGAGAGCGTGGTCGGGTGGAAGGAGATCGAGTTTGAGGTGATGCGGGATGCGTCCGATACCTGTATCATCGTCTGCGGCATGGAGAACGTGGATGCCATGGGGATCCATACGGGCGAGAGTGTGGTGGTCGCCCCGATCCTCACCCTCCGGGATGATGAATTCCAGCTCCTCCGGAGCGCTTCGATCAAGATCATCCGGGCGCTGAACGTTCAGGGAGGATGCAACATCCAGTTCGCATACAAGGATGGGGACTACCGGGTGATTGAAGTGAACCCGCGGGTCTCCCGATCGAGTGCGCTCGCCTCCAAGGCGACAGGGTATCCGATCGCCCGGGTTGCGGCAAAGATCGCGATCGGGCTTCACCTCGACGAGATCACGAACACGGTGACCGGCTGCACCCCGGCCTCCTTCGAGCCTGCGATCGATTATATTGTCGTCAAGGTTCCCCGCTGGCCGTTTGACAAGTTCAAGAATGCTGACCGGACCCTCACCACCGCAATGAAGAGCACAGGAGAGGTGATGGCGATCGGGAGGTGTGTCGAGGAGGCGTTCAAAAAGGCGCTCCGTTCGCTTGATACCGATGTATACCTGCACACGAATGCAAACGAGATCCGGATGATCCTTTCCCGGCCGACTGACGAGCGGTTCCCTACGCTCTTCGATGCCTTCAAGGCGGGATTCCCGCTCGCAGAGATCCAGGATCTGACGGACATCGCCCCCTTCTTCCTGGAAAAGATCAAAAATATCGTCGACCTGGAGCAGCGGCTCTCCAAAGCAGCGAAAAAGGACGATATCATCCTGGCCCGGAAGTACGGATTCACCGAGCCGGAGCTTGCCGGACTGACGGGGATCAGTCCTGCAGAGATCCGGGAACTTGCCGGTGACCCTGCCTACAAGATGGTGGACACCTGTGCCGCCGAGTTCCCTGCAACGACCCCGTACTTCTACTCCACCCTCGACGAAGAATGCGAGATCCTGCCAAATGAACGGAACAAGGTGCTGATCCTCGGGTCCGGCCCGATCCGGATCGGGCAGGGGATCGAGTTCGATTACTGCACGGTGCACGCGGTCAAGGCGCTCCGGGAGGAGCATGTCGAGGTGCATATCGTCAACAACAACCCCGAGACGGTCTCGACCGACTTCGACACTTCAGACCGGCTCTTCTTCGAGCCGATGGCGCTCGAGGACATCATGAACATCCTCGAGAAGGACCAGTACTCCGGTGTGATGGTCCAGTTCGGAGGCCAGAACGCCGTGAACCTCGCCGTACCGATCCACGAGGAGCTGTTGAAACGGGGGATGGACACCCGGATCCTCGGCACCTCCCCGGACTCTATGGACATCGCGGAGGACCGTGACCGGTTCTCCGAGCTCCTGAAGGATCTCGATATACCGAGCCCACCCAACAGCTCAGCTTACTCGCTTGAGGAAGCACGGGTAAAGGCGGCAACCATCGGGTACCCGGTCCTCGTCCGCCCATCCTATGTCCTCGGCGGGAGGGCGATGGAGATCGTCCACGATGAGATCGAGCTTGAGTCATACATAAAGGAGGCGGTCCGGGTGAGCAGGAACCACCCGGTGCTGATCGATTCGTTCCTGCAGAACGCGATCGAGCTCGACATCGATGCAGTCTGCGACGGCGAGGAGGTCCTGATCGGCGGGATCATGGAGCACATCGAGGAGGCAGGGGTCCACTCCGGGGACTCGGCCTGTGTGATCCCCACCCAGTCCCTGTCTCAGGCAGTGATCGAGAAGGTGAGGGACTACACGACCCGGATCGCGCTCGGGCTCGGCGTGGTCGGGCTCGTCAACCTCCAGATGGCAGTCAAGGGTGAGACCGTCTACATCCTCGAGGCGAATCCTCGGGCAAGCCGGACAGTGCCGTTTGTCAGCAAGGCCACCGGAATCCCGCTTGCAAAGATCGCGGCGAAAGTGATGATCGGGAAGAAGCTGAAGAACCTCGGGATTGAGGAGCCCCGGATTTGCCACACGGCCGTAAAGGAAGTGCTCCTGCCGTTCAACAAGCTCCCGGGCGTCGACACGGTACTCGGACCGGAGATGAAGAGCACTGGCGAGGTGATGGGGATCGACTACGACTTCGGCCGTGCCTACTACAAGGCCTGCATCTCGGCCGACAACGAGCTCCCGGTCCGCGGTAACATCTTCATCTCGGTTATTTCCGAGCAGAAGGACGAGGTGATCCCGATCGCCCGGAAGCTCCGCTCCCTCGGCCTCTCCCTCTATGGTACATCGGGGACGGTGGACTACCTCTCCGATGCCGGGATCGATGCCAATCTCATCAGGAAGGTGCAAGAGGGCTCCCCGAACGTGATCGATCTCCTGCGGAAAGGGGAGATCCGGCTGATCATCAACACCCCCTCCGATAAGCAGTCCCGCCAGGACCACTACCAGATCATGCGGGCTGCCGTCGATTACGGCGTCCCCTATATCACGACGGTCCAGGCGGCCCGTGCAGCAGCGTATGCAATCGAGGCAATCAAGAAAGAACAGATCACGATCGAGCCACTGGCCCACTACCACGGGGCACCCTGACAGGGCATACCTTTCCGATCAAGTATCCCCACCCATTTTCATCGATATCTATCCCATCAGGGGCTTTTATCCAGTACCTGTAGTGTTACAAGGCGTTCTTTTCCTGCCCCTCTATTCTTATAAAGAACTCTTTCCTGGATTCCAGCATCCCTGCTGGTAGTATTATTATCTCCGACGTCGAACCGGTACGGTACATTAGTGCCCACAGCACGGAGCGTTCGCATGGGAAAAGGAACTGTCGTGATGGCATATTCCGGGGGCCTTGACACCTCGATTTGCATCCCGCTCCTCAAAGAGCGGTACGAATACGACCGGGTCGTGACCGTGGCCGTCAACGTCGGCCAGGGAGACGAAGATATAACGGTTGCGACAAAGAAGGGAGAGAAGTTTGCCGATGCCCATTACACCATCGATGCACGGGATCGGTTCGTCACCGAGTACCTGTTTCCGGCAATCAGGGCAAACGGATCCTATGAAGGGTACCCGATGGGAACGGCACTTGCCAGGCCCCTCATTGCAGAGGAAGTAGTCCGGGTTGCCCTCCGCGAGAAGGCAAAGACGGTCGCCCACGGGTGCACGGGCAAAGGGAACGACCAGCTCCGGTTCGACTTCATCTTCCGGATCGCCGGCCTTGAGGTGATCGCCCCGATCCGCGACCTGAACCTCACTCGCGAATGGGAGATCGAGTATGCCAAGGAGCATAAAATCCCGGTCCCGGTGGTGAAGGAGAAGCCCTGGAGCATCGACGAGAACCTCTGGAGCCGGAGCATTGAGGGAGGGAGGCTCGAGGACCCGGCTTACCATCCCCCGGAGGAGATCTTCGGCTGGACCTTGTCCGTCGAAAAGGCCTTGGACAAACCTGAGATGATCACACTCGATTTCCTGAAGGGGATCCCTGTCGGGATGAATGGCGAGGCGATGAGCGGGCGTGATCTGATTACGAGACTGAACATCGTGGCCGGGAAGCATGGGATCGGCCGATCCAACATGATCGAGGATCGGATCCTCGGCCTCAAGGCCCGGGAGAACTACGAGCATCCTGCTGCCACCGTCATCCTCACTGCCCATGCCGACATCGAACAGCTCACCCTGACACGGCAGGAGCTGGCATTCAAGCGGATGGTCGACGACAAGTGGTCCGAGCTCGCCTACATGGGCCTCGTCCACGAACCGCTCTTCCATGACCTGAACGCGTTCATCAATCAGTCGCAGCAGAAGGTGACCGGCACGGTGGATCTCCAGCTGTACAAGGGTTGCTGCCGGGTCCTGGGGCGGTCCTCTCCGGAAGGGATCTACTCTGATGACCTGGTCTCTTTTGACAGCACCACAATCGATCAGTGCCATGCCACCGGTGTATCAGCTTATTACGGTATCCAGGCGAGACTGGTCGAGGAACGGAAGAAGAAGTGAGGGACCTTTATCTTTTTCCATAAGGGAAAGGATCTCTTTTTAACTCCGATTATGGCGGAATAATAATCCAGACCATCCATTGGAAAAGTTCTCACGCAGCCAGGATCAGGCTAAACGATTCGAATGAGCTAGGATCCTGCCAGGGTTCCCTGTGAATCCGGATTAAGGTTTTCATCCGGTCCGTCCACTATTCTACATGAGTGTCCTCAAAAGGGGGCATATGTAGTAGAAATGAAAGTGCTCTGGAAGTATCTCAAATCCCAGAAGTGGCTGATTTTTGTCGCCCTTATCCTTGCAGCGATCAGCCAGCTACTGAACCTGATTGATCCGGTTATTTTTGGGATGATCATCGATGATTATGCCCTGAACCCCAAGAACCTGCCGGAGGCCGAACTGGTGCAGGCAGTCCTCTTCTGGCTGGGGGTGGCTGTTGCCATCGCACTCCTGGCCCGCCTTGCACGGGCGTTCCAGGATTATTTCGTGCGGCTGGCTGTGCAGAAGTTCGGGATGCAGATCTTCAACGATGGATTAAAGCAGACGCTCCGGCTCTCCTATAACGAGTTTGAGGAGCAACGGAGCGGTGAGACCCTGTCGGTCCTGCAGAAGGTGCGGATGGATACCCAGATCTTCATGAATACAGCCATCAACGTCCTCTTCTCCTCGATCATCGGCGTGGGTTTTCTGATAGTCTACGCGGTGACAAAGAGCTGGCTGCTGATACCGGTATTCCTTATTGGAATTGTCGTGCTGGGATCGCTTACCGGCCTGTTAAGCAGGAAGATCAAGACGACGCAGCGCGAGATCAACCGCGAGACCAACAAGATGTCTGGGGTGATCACGGAGTCCCTGCGGAACATCGAGCTCGTGAAAAGTCTTGGGCTGACATTTCCGGAGATCCGGAGGCTGCGGGAGCAGAACCTGAAGATATTCAACCTCGAGATGTCGAAGGTGAAAAAGGTCCGGACCCTCACCTTCTTACAGGGAACAACGCTCTCCATCCTGAAGAGCTCGATTCTGTTCATCCTGCTCTGGCTGATATTCAGGAACGTGCTTACCACCGGTGAATTGATCTCGATGCAGTTCATCTCCACGACCATTTTCGGACCGTTGCAGGATCTTGGCAGTTTCATCCTCAGTTACCGGGAGGTCGAAGCATCCGTCAACAGTTTTGACCAGCTCATGCAGAAACCGATCGAACAGAACCCCGAGAACCCGATCGTGGTCGAGGACCTGAATTCTATCCGGTTCACTGACATAGTATTCCGGCACAAGACCGCCCTGTGCAACGCGGTGGACGGCATCTCCTTCGAGGTGAAGACGGGAGGGACGATCGCGTTTGTCGGTCCCTCCGGCTCGGGCAAGTCGACCCTCGTCAAGCTCCTGGTAGGATTGTACCGGCCGGTCAGCGGGGAGATCTATTTTAATGGTCACCCCTCCTCCCAGATCAGGTATAACCCGTTGCGCCGGCAGATCGGGGTTGTTGCCCAGGAAGCCCAGCTCTTTGCGGGAACGATAAGGGAGAACCTCCTGTTTGTTATGTCCGATGCTACTGACCAGCAGATCCGGGATGCCCTCCATAAGGCGGCCTGCGATGATCTCCTCAGTCGTTCATCAAAGGGGATCGATACGGTCATCGGGGAGGGGGGAATGAAACTCTCCGGTGGGGAGAAGCAGCGGATCTCTATC
>JAJRBU010000237.1 GCA_028679315.1 Methanoregulaceae archaeon | reverse complement strand
GGAGTTATGTTCCGTTCCCACATAGACGGCAGCCAGCATTTCTTAACCCCCGAACTGGCAATCGAGTATCAGGAATCATTGGGATCCGATATTATCATGGCATTGGATGATGTTCCCGCCCATGATGAGATACGGGAAAAAGTGGAACGGGCAATGCAAAGAACACATCAATGGGCATTAAGATGTCAACATGCTCATATTGACAACCATCAATTATTGTTTGCTATTGTCCAGGGCGGACTCTTTACAGATTTAAGACGTCAGTCTGCGGAATATCTGAGATCTTTAAACTTTAAAGGATATGCCATTGGAGGATTAAGTTTGGGTGAACCCAAGGACTTGATGTATTCGATAATCGGAGAAACAACAGCGTTATTACCGGAGGATAAACCACGCTACTTAATGGGCGTAGGTTCTCCGGAAGATATTATCGAAGGGGTCAACCGGGGAATCGATATTTTTGATTGTGCATTGCCTACTCGTGTTGCGCGTAATGGTGGATTATTTACCTTCAAAGGGAGAATCAATATCAGAAACGCATTTTATAAAAATGAAAATGCTCCCGTAATGAATGACTGTACGTGCTACACTTGCCGTAACTTTTCCGCGGCTTACCTGCACCACCTTTTTAATGCCGGTGAACTTCTTGCTTACCGTTTGTCTACGATCCATAACCTGACTTTTATACAAAATTTGATGGATAAAATCAGAGATGCCATTTCGGAAGGCAATTTTAATTCATTTCGAGAGGAATTTTTAAGTACGTATCAGGTGACTGACGAGAATATTCGGCTTAATCAAAAAGAAAAGTGGTTAAAAAATCGGAAAACTTCTTAGGTATTAGTGCCTTCACTGTATTGTTTCATCTATCCAATCTAAATAATCTGGATTGCCCGCGATCATGGGAATTGCGATAATTTCGGGTACCTTGTAGCTATGGCACTCTTTAACCAGTTTAACTAATTCGTCAAACTTTGTACCGGTTGTTTTCACAATCAATAGATATTCCTTTTCTTTCTCAATTTTCCCTTCCCACCAATAAGAAGAATTTACATTAGGGATAATATTAATACAGACTGCTTTCTTATTTTCTAGTAGAATTTGAGAAATACGCTGAGCCTCTTCTTTATCGGCAGTAGTTACAAGTACAACAATGTATTTATTCATTTCAAATGTTCCGAACCTTTAGTTAGTATCATTTATAAAAAGATATCTCTCTTTTCCGCGTAATACTACGCATTCCGACGAAACTCTCCCGCATTACATTATAAGTCGGTATCCAGATAATATGTATTAGTCTGTTGGATCGAAAGGAGCATAAATAATATTCATCCTCCTTTTCTGGATACTCACAACATATTTATGATCTATTACAACGAACAGATTTTTACGTTTCCCCACATACCTATTTTGTCTCCGATTATTACTACTAAACCTTTCAAATCTCGAATACTTTTCGCATACTCAATTGCCTTATCGATGTCACCCGGCTCTTTAACAATGTTTCCAATGGCAGTCGCTGCGGCGTCGGCAAAAGTTGCCGATTTCGCCAAAGTAATGGCGGCATCTGCCTTTCCGAAGCTTAAAGAATGTCCCACAGTACCGGAGGAAGTACAAATCCCTATTGGTGTTTCGTCCGCCTCGATTTCTAATCCGATTTTTCCGGTTAGAGGCGAACTCCCCGCAAAAATTCCCACAGTTCTTCGTTTTAAGCTCTTAAGAAAAATATCCCCACCGTTTTCGATAATCACTTCCGGAGAAAAAGCCAGCAATTCCTTACCCACGAATTCAGCAATGGCTCCCGCCACTGCAGCCATAGGACCCACACCTACTTTAGCAGAGGCATCAATCATAGCTCTAGCAATTAGTGGTGTTTCGCCTCCCGCTGAAATCGGTTCTAATGAACTTCGAAAAATTGGACTACGCTCTATATATTTTTCCAGCGACTTCCTGTATTTCAGCACTAATCTGGATGCTTTATTTTCTAGATTGCTAGATGCTCTTATCGATAAGTCTGTCTCTTTAAATATAACGTTGAAGGAAACCAGGTCTTTACAATTTACCCAGTTACGATAGGTACGGGGAACATACAAATCAGACTTAACCATAACACGCCAATGACAGTAATAATTAGAAGGATTATCAAGTTGTATAATATTCTAAACTAGATTAGATGACCTTATAATTTATTAGAAATGTACTTCCATAGCACGCGGCGGACAAGCCTTCAAACATATACCACAGGCAATACACTTTTCATTCTTAAAGGAAATACACCGTGTTTCAGGATTTAATTCGAAACACCCGGTTGGACAAATAGTTAAACAAGCTCCGCAACTGGTGCATCTTTCCTCGTTCCGGATAATATCACGGCTTAGCGATTGAATTATCACACCGGCGTCAGTGAGGTACTTAATACCTCTGTCGTAATCAGTACGTTCGCCGGTCAATTCGATCACGAGTAAACCCTCTTCCGCAGGTGATACAGAAGCTTTTAATATATTGAAATCGAGGTTATAATCTTTGACCAAACGGCTTACGATCGGTCGATCGACTAACCTGGGGGGAAAGTGCAGAACAATTCTTTTTGAAACAGTCATATACGTCTGACTCCGCTACTCGAGTGGTCTTTCTTTAACTGCTCGTACCGTAACACCGGAATTTAATCCGGGTAATGACATTACCGCCTCTGTAAGCATGAATTTACCTGTGTTAATCCACTTCTTCAATACTTCAGCAATCTCTAGTGCTCTAGGATAACTGGAGAGGGAAGCGGTTGGTATTTCCTTCCCGTTTATGGTAATTTTACCGCTTTTCAGTTGAGCATAACTGACTTCACCTAAGATATCCGGTTTCATGTTCGGGTAAGCGTCGGAATAATCTATTACAGCCGCCTGAATATCGCTATCTGAAGCAGCAGCATGTTCTAATATTCCTTCATTGAGGACAGGGATAGGCACTCCGATACCTACTGTAAGCGTACTGCCGTAACCTAACATGCTTGTTCCAACCAGCCACCGGGGACTCATCTGTTTAAGATCTCCAATAACGGCCAGTGTACCTGCACCTCTTTTAGGAATGCCTTTTTCGTTACGGAGAGCGCTGGGATTGAATTGCGT
>JAJRBU010000186.1 GCA_028679315.1 Methanoregulaceae archaeon | reverse complement strand
CCCCAGTCACGCTTCCATGGTTTCATGGTAAGAAGGTACTGAGTGCGGGGCTCATAAACATTCTCCAGAGCGACGATGATATCCCCCCCGGAATGTGAAAATACGCCCGGATCTATTGGTTTTTTAAGAAAAAAGCGCTCCCATCCGGGGCCCAGTGATATCATAAACAGCAGTTCCTGGACCGGTGCGGCTCGGTTCATGTACTGTTTTTTTCATGTACTGCAAGAGTGCTTCTTTAATATATCCCACAAGGTATGATGGGATGAGGAACCCGGATGGATCTGGATGAGAGGATTATCAGCAGGGCAATCATTGAATCCGAGCTTGAAGCCCTGCATGGCTCCATGGATACCGATGTTGCAGTAGTGGGAGGCGGACCTTCAGGTCTTGCCGCTGCCACGTTTCTCGGAAAGGCAGGTTATTCAGTCACCCTGATAGAGAAAAATCTCTCGGTGGGTGGGGGGATGTGGGGAGGAGGGATGATGTTTCCCCGGATCGTTGTCCAAGAGGAGGGCCGGCACCTCCTTGATCAATTCGGGATACGCTATCGCTCTTATTCGGAGGGATATTATGTTGCGAGTTCAGTTGAAGCAGTCTCGAAACTTGCTTCAGCAGCCTGCGATGCAGGGGTTGAGTTTCTCACCCTTATGACTGTCGAGGATGTGATGGTCCGGGGCGATACACGGCTCTCCGGTCTTGTTGTAAACTGGACTGCGGTAGGAATGGCCGGGCTTCACGTGGACCCGCTCACGCTGGCGTGCCGTTATGCTATCGATGCCACCGGCCATGAGGCAATAGTCGCAAGACTCATTGCGAAGAAGACAGACCGGGTTGTTGTGAAAGGGGAGGGATTCATGTGGGCTGAAAAGGCCGAATCTATGATTATCAGGCACACGAGGGAGATATTCCCCGGGCTTGTTGTGACCGGGATGGCAGCAAATGCGGTCTCTGGTGAGCACCGGATGGGTCCTGTTTTTGGGGGCATGCTCCTCTCCGGCGAATATGCTGCATCCCTGGTCATCAGGGAACTCTCTGCCAGGTAAAGGGTGGACCTAACTTTTTTCAGTGAGATCGTACAACCCTATCATATGGAAAAAGTCGATCCCGGAGCGCTTGCTGATGTCGCTTATGGACTTTTCGAAGTGATGCTGAATACCGGGCTTCGCGCGAGGGGACCGTATCTCTTTGAGCTCGTCGAGGGGGGCATCGATTTTGAGGCTCAATTCCTCGAGATATTCGACAAGTTCTGCAGCGAATATCCCCAACTTGGAGAGGCTCTGATCTTTCGTTTTGGATCCCCTGATGCAATCCATCATGCCATTCTTGGAGGGGAGGGTGTGGTCCCGAGCCGGACCACCAGGATGTACTGGATCGTCCAGGATGCCCCCGATATAAAGCCTGATGCAATCGAGGATGAACTCGCAGGAAAATGGCTCATCTTCCTTCCCCCTGAAATGATTGATGAGGCCTGGGTACTCGTCCGCAATGCGACCTGCCGAAACGAACTCGGTATATCTGCCAAGGTGAGCACTGCAAAACCCAATCCTGATTCACGGGACAGCATGAAAGTGATCTACGTATATTCTCCTGACTGGAGGGATGAGCCGGAAGTAATGCGGATCCGGGAACGATTGCGTGAGCTTGGATTCACCGATCGTATCGGTTATAAAAGGAATATCGAGACGTTTAAAGGAGAGTACAGCCAGAAAGGAAAAAGGGTCACCTTTTATAGTGCCTGAATCCTCAGGCTTTCTTCTCTTTATTCTTTGGGCGGAGATTCTTGTACCCGCACTTACGACACGTGGTCGCGCGGATTGCATTCCGGGCATTGCAGTGCATGCATATCTTGACATTCAGGAGTCTTGCTTCGGCTTCAGGAAATCTTGCCATGAGGGACACCACTTCTTGGACTATTATTAAACGTCATCCTTCCTCTTAACGGTTTTGTCCTGGAACCGCCTTATTCCCTGACAGGATCCAGGCTTTCAGCAACGAGAGCGCTTGTGCACGATGGGAAATCCGGTTCTTCTCTGGACGGTCAAGTTCTGCCAGAGTTCGTCCTTCCACCTCAAATATCGGATCGTAACCAAATCCTGAATCTCCACGGGGAGAGACAATTATTCCATCGATCCTTCCCCGAAAAACACGGATTTTTCCTTCTGCCGATGCAAACGCAATAGCCGTCTCAAAAAATGCATTCCGGTTTTTCACTCCATCAAGGAGCTTGAGAATTCCATTGTTTCCAAGGGTAGAGAGGACATAACCGGCATACGGTCCGGGAAAACCATTGAGTGATTCGATCGAGAAGGCAGTGTCATCGACCATAAGCGGGCAACGAAGAGCAGCATACGCATATTCGGCTTTCTTATACGCAATCTCACCTACATCAGGGTGGCGGTACTCGGGGATCTCCATGCTGACATGCATGATCTCCACGAGTGCTCCAAAATAATCGGCAATCTCCCCCGCCTTATTGGGATTGGAGGTCACGACCACGATCTTCACAGGTACCTGCCTCTCTTCTCTATCTCTCTTTCCCTTTCAAGCACCTCAGAAGCACCAGAAAAGGTTTGTTCATATCCCCTCGTGAATGCCTCTTTCAGTTCAGGAAAATTGTCGGTGGTACTCTCAAGCGTCTGGAAGAGGACATGAATATCTACCCCCCGGGCTTCGATTTCAGAGGACGCCGTGGAAAGACCGAAGTCGATCAGCACGCATCTCCCGTCCCTCATCACCATATTGCTTGTGGTGAGATCACCATGAACGATTCCTGCTTTGTGAAGCGTACCCACGGTCCTCCCAGCCTCCTCCAGATGGGCCGGGCAGAGCGTATCCTTCATAAGGCTTCCGCAGATCCGCTCCATCCGGATCGTAGTGCCGGTTATATCCTGCATGACCGGGGTCGGCACCCCTGCCTTCCGGGCGGATGCAATGAGCCGCGCTTCAGCCCGTGTCCTTTCAGCGATCAGCCTGTCATTCAGCTCCGCCTGACGGTACACCTTACGGACTCTTTGCTTCTCGACAAAGAATTCACCGAGCAGTACCTCTGCTTCCGCACCGGTTGCCCGGGTCATCTGGTCAAGGGGCCCCGACCTGATCCTCTCACCCGGTTCGTCATGCCGCCAGGTAACCTCGACCTGATCGGAACGATAGGAAGGATTCACGTACGATTCTTCAACGGGAACGAAATACCCGCTCTCAAGCATTATCTTGCCGGTATACGCAATCATCGCACCGTTATCCCCAAGATACCTGCGTTCCGGCACAAACAGTTTCGCATCCCGGTCTGTACACATCTGTGAGAGCATCCCCTGCAGACGGCCGTTTGCGCCAACTCCCCCGACAAGCAGCACCTCGTCCTTCCCTGTATGGGCGAGAGCACGCTCCGTCACCTCAGTACACATGGCAAATGCAGTCTCCTGAAGGCTGTAACAGACATCCTCTATCGGTGCTTTACACTCCCTGGCAGCACTCACAAGGCCAGAGAACGCGAGGTCCATCCCCTTAACCGTGTATGGCAGATCAACATACCTCCCGCTCAGTGCAAGTTCTTCGATTGCGGGACCCCCCGGGTGGGGAAGACCTTTGCTCCGGGCAAACTTATCGATCGCATTCCCAATGCCGATATCAAGGGTCTCACCGAAGATCCGGTAGCGTCTGTTCAGGTACCCGATCACCTGGGTATTGGCGCCACTGGCGTAGAGCACAACAGGATCCCTGCAGCCTGTTGCAAACCGGCCTATCTCGATGTGTGCAACACAATGATTCACCCCAACGAGGGGGACACCAAGGCCAATAGCAAGGGCCCTTGCAGCTGTCGCTACGGTTCGCAGACAGGGCCCAAGACCCGGGCCTTGTGAAAATGCAACTCCCGTAATGGCTTCAGGCTCGGACAGCACCTTCGAGATGACTGCCTTCATCTCTGATGCATGATGCTGTGCCGCCTCCCTCGGATGAATTCCTCCGGATGGGGGACGGTATGGTTTCGAATGAAGCGTGATCAGATCGGTGTCAAAAACAGCGGCGCTGAGGTTCCAGGCTGTTCCCTCTATTCCGAGAATCCGCCCAAAAACAGGCATCAGCGATTATTTCTTGAACTCGGTGTATCCGCATTTTCCGCACGCCATACGATCCGTGTGATCAGCCATGACCACACCTGGTCCGCATCTTGGGCAGAATTTTTTTGCCAGAATCGTCTTGCCCCCCTCTGTCTTATAAAAGGAGGCCCTGCGCACCGATGGGGCTTTTCCTTTCTTCGCCGCCATCAGGCCCCCTCCTCTTTGGGTTTGGGCATGCCGCGGGTGGAGAGATACGGCCTTTCGGTCTTTGATTTCTGTTCTTCCGTATCGTACACCCGGGCCAATCCAGTGAGTTCGGTCTTCCCGAAACTGGTCTTCATGCTGTCCAGCACCAGCAGCTTCTCATTCACATTCAGTCCTGCGGCCAGTTTCCCGATAACCTGCAGTCGTGACGGGGTGGGACCATCAAACCGGAGCCTGAAGTCCACCTCCCTCCTTGCCAGGAGCTCGTTCCTCGTATCCCTGGTAACCTCGAAATCCATCGGTATCCTCATATAATTCGTGGTCAGATTATTTATACCCTAGCCACCAGGCGTTGCTAGCCTGGCAGTGCACCTTCATCATCCTCAACAAAACAGGAGAGGAGGGCACGTGCTTTCTCTTTTGCTGCTCCGTTCACCTTGCAGACAACTACCCCCTCTCCGGGCTGACCATACAGGACTATGACCCCCTCAGGAGCTGACAGGATAAGCGGGATAACCGCAAGATCTTCCTCGCCGTCTACCAGGATAAGCGTCCCGGGATCCGCAACCGCCGCATCCAGAGCTGTTCTGAGTTCCCTGGTGAGGGTGCCGGCAGGATTTCGGGCGAAAAGCCGCTTTCTGAAGACTGCCGGAGACCGGTTGCAGGGTGCCCGCATCGTATGGCCATCGATAATTGCGAGTGCCGGGACTATCCCCTCCTGTATCAGGTGATAGGTCACCACGTCACCGACCGTGTAGACCACCTTCCCACGTATTAAGGGGAGGGCACTGGCAATATCCGGGCAAAGGATCCCAAACGGCTGCCTGAACAAGGAGCGCCGGTTCTCGGGCAGCAGGAGCATTCAGCGGACCTTCAGGGCATATCGTCCCGGAAGAGTGATATTCATCTTTTTTGCCACATCGGAATGCCGGGGATCGATGATGACAAGGTATCCGGTCCAGTCGGTAGAGAGATTCGAACTACCACAGACCGCACAGCTCTCACCTTCAACGACCCGGTGACACTCCCTGCAGATATGAACCAGTTTTTTCCTAGCGGCCGCCACGCTCACCACTCTTCTCTTTCTCTTTCTCCTTCTCCTTTGCCAGCTCCTCATCGAGCCATTTTGCCGTGCCAAGGCCGGACTGCCGCATGGTAAGACCGATCTTACTGTCGCGGGGTTCACGTTCGTTCAGAGAGAGGGTTACCACCCTGACCCGGATGGTCTCACCCACAGCGATGTACCGCTTGGACTCCTGACAGATCAGCCGGGCATTCTTCTCGTCGTAATTGATGTACTCGTCCGAGATCTGGCTCACGTGGAGCATGGCATCGATCGGACCAAGGCTTATAAAAGCACCAAAACTGGTCGTTTCAACCACCATGCCTTCAATCACTTCCTGGAGGGTGAGCCTCAGTACCAATGACTCGAAATCCACGTCATAGTAGACCGCTCCATCACCAGGAACGATCTCGCCTTCTCCAACATCCAGCACTTTTGTTATGGCAATAAATATGCCGATCTCCTTGTCGATGCTCCCTTCAAGCTGCTCCTGCAGCACATCGAGGATCACCTTCCGGAGCTCTTCCCCAAGGCGGTGGGGTGGAACCCGCACCTTGTCTGCCAGTTTTATCCGGTAATACATGACCCACCTAGTTCCTGTATACTTCCAGCCTTTGTTTTCCCGCAAGCGAGATTACCGGTACCCCCTGCGCAAGCAGGGTTGTACGGAGATCACGGTCGTTTGTGAATACCATGCATCCATGCGTGCTCGCATAATAAAGGATCTTCTCATCCACCGACCCTTCACACGCGCTGATCTCAACGATCGTGCATCTCTCTGCGAGGAGGAGCGCGGACCGCGCAGATGATCCCTCCCTTCCATGTGAGACGGCAAGCCCGCGCAGCTCATCGCGGACGCAGTCGAGGAGTACTGGTACATACGCACCGATACATTGTGTCAGTTCCGCAAAGATATCAATCCTGAACTGCACTTGCGCCATCAGCGCATTTGCATCAAGCAGGACGGTCACTCGATCAGGACGCCCATCCCGATAAGACGCCATCGGGCTCCAACCTGGCGGCTGATTGCGATCCTTGCACCAAGTTCGGCGCAGACCGGGCGTTTCAGGGTTACCTCTGCCTGGTCTTTTCTGGCACTGGTGACAACCCCAACGGTGACCGCGGTACCGACTGAGAGCATCAGGGGCTCGTGATGCTTGAGTGGTTCGATCGAGAGTTCGCTCATGGCACCCACAACACGCTCCATGAGGGTGACCTGGAAGCGGAGACGGTCCCACACCGGGGGCAACTCTCCTGTATGACCGGCGACCTGGCCTGCAAGCGCGTCACTCTTGGTGAGGGCAGGATCGAGTTTTGTCCCTATCCCGAGTAGTCCCCCGGGACCCGCTTCCTGGACTTTTTTGGAACCGGCATTGATCGTCGTTACCTTGGTCGTGATCGGTTCCCATCGTATCTTGTTCTCAGCCTGGACCTGCCGACCGGGGCGAATCTCTATGTCATCGCCTTCCTTGAATACACCATGAATAAGTGAACCCCCGATCACCCCTCCTTTCACATCCCGCCAGTTTGACCCTGGTTTGTTGATATCAAAGGAGCGTGCAATGAGCATGACAGGGTGTGCACCCGGGTTCCGTTCCATCTCAGGAATAATGGCATCAAGCGCCTCGATCACTGCCCCGATGTTGATTGATTTCTGTGCTGATATGGGGATGATTGGTGCGCCTTCGGCAACCGTACCTTTCACAAATGCCTTGATCTGCTCGTAGTGCCTGACTGCATCTTTCTGTGAAACCACATCGATCTTGTTCTGGACTATCACAATTCTGTTGATCCCGACAAGTTCGAGCGCCATCAGGTGTTCCTTCGTCTGGGGCTGTGGGCAGGGTTCATTTGCCGCAATGACGAGCATGGCCCCATCCATGAGGGCAGAACCCGAGAGCATGGTAGCCATGAGGGTTTCATGGCCTGGTGCATCGACAAACGATACGGATCGGAACGGGACTCCCTTTGTCCCGCAGATCGGGCATTCCGGAGTCGTTGAGAATGCATCGGAACCGGTGCATGCTTCACACCGGTAAAATGTCGCATCAGCGTATCCCAGGCGTATTGAGATGCCCCGTTTTATCTCCTCACTGTGGCGATCAGTCCACTCCTTCGTGAGACCATAGACCAGCGTGGTCTTCCCGTGATCCACATGACCGACGACCCCGATATTAACGCCTGGAATTGTTACATCACGCAAATGCGATCAAACCTCCTTATTCAATATTGAATGAACCTACTTATACAAACCGGTCATGGATCGCCGGATGGATTATAA
>JAJRBU010000188.1 GCA_028679315.1 Methanoregulaceae archaeon | reverse complement strand
AGGGTCAGGGTGTGTGACGGAAGGGAGAGGGAGATAGTGGACTTTCTTCCCGACCGGTAGGCCACTCCCGTCATTGAGGAATACGGAATGAAGAAGTTGACCCCATCGGAATCGAGTATCTCGGAAAAAGATCGCTGTCGGAACTCCTGCCAGGGAGCGTCCTCCCAGTCTGCCCCGGCAGAATACGCCTCAAGGGATACTCCCCTTTGCTTTGCCTCCTTTCCGATTCTCTCCATAAAGGAATCCCAGCGCCGTTCGACTTCGTCCTCGCCTCCCGGAGTGACTGCCAGGATGAGACGCTGGTCGGTGAAGATGAGGTTGAAGACATACTGGAAGTCAAAGTCTTTTGGTCCGGGCTCAAAACAGGCAGGGACAATGCTGATAATCCGTTCACGGAAAGGATACATCTGCTGTCGTTTTTCGAGAAGGGAGATGAGTGTCAATCTCGCCGGATAGTAGCACCCCAGGGCCAGCCGGTATCGTTCAACTTGGTCCTTAGTATGGACCACCAGGAGGTCTTTGCCGTTCTGGTCTTCAACCAAATCCTCCCCCCGTATATAGAGGATATCTTCCAGGGGGATGCGGCGGGATTCCGGACGCTCTGCAAGGATTTCCGCAGGGGTCATGGTCGCATACCGGAGCCAGGGAGCCTGCTCAAGTCTGAGGCGGGACCTGATTGAATTGACCTGGGAACAGAGATCGGCCGGGATTTGTCGAAGGGTGAGATAGGCATGAGGCAGACCTGGGGATGATGACGCTGATACTTCCCAGAAGTCCCTGCCGGATATTCCGTTCTTATCAAGTGATTCAAAAATCTTCTCGCGGTTCCCGTCAATCGCTGCGGCAACCTCACCTCTAGGGACTGTGGCAATGAGAGATTCTTCTGTGATAACAAGGACCAGGTCTTTTTGGGATAAGATCCCACCCTGCATGGTTCCAAACGGGATGACGACCGGCATTCCCGGCACCTCGACCTTTGGCCGGGAGGGGGGCTGGAGTGATTCTTCCACTGGTTGCCCGCACTGCTCACAGAACCTGGCACCGGGAGAGAGGGATGTACCGCAGGCCGTGCAGAACCGCGGGGGTGCCATCACGATAAAACCCCAAATAGGGAGTAGTTCTCAAGAGATTCAGCACGGGAGGATCCTGCTACCAATTGAAAATTTCCTGACCGGGGGCGCTTATTTGAATCGGGAAGCATGGGATATATCATCCTCAATGTAAGGAAATGCTGGTATCTAAACGCATCTAATCTCGCGCAAGGCGCACGATATCATGACTCCGGTATTGTTCGTTTCCTGGCGGTTCCTGTCCGGTCTAGTCCGTCATAGACCCTTGACCAAATGGGAACGACCGGAGGGGATGGGAACAACAGGGGAAGTGAGTGTCCGGAAGGCCGGTGGCGATGCACAGGAACTTGCCGATGACTGGTTCTTTGAGACCGCGATCCGGCTCCACCGGGCAGGAGAAGGGGCACCCTACACCGGGATGAAGCCTGCCGGGCTGGACGAAGGCCCGGTCGTCCCGAGAGCAGAACATGCGATCGAGACCGAGGATCCAACCGATGCGATCCAGTGTATCCTTCACACCATCGAGGAGGATCTGCGACACCGCTTCGCTAAGGTCATACAGACCAAGAAATACAATCCAAACAACGTGAAAGCAGGCCGGGCTTTCATCCAGGCGTATATCAACTTCGTTGTGTATGCCCACCATCTTTACATAACCGTAAAGGGAGGTGCAGGAAACGGGGGCAATGAACACCAGGTAGGACACGGCCATTAGTCCCCGACGGGTGAGAGCATCCCTCTGATCCCCCCTTAGTCTTTTACCGCGATCACCCGGAAGATCCGCCCGTCCTTGAAGAGCGAGACCTTCCCCCCGCTCTGGGAGAGGACAATCCCGACAGCTGGGGTCTCCAGGGTGAGACCTGCCACCGAGGCATGACGCGTCCCAAGTCCTTTCGGGATAGAAGCCTGGCTGGTATCGATGGTGATGTACCGCCCGGCCGCCTCGATGACTCCATCGCCTGAGATGACAAAAGCTCCGTCGATCTGGGAGAGCTCCTTGACCGTCTCCCGGAGCTCGGTATTGGTCACGTTCCTTGCTGAACGGTGATGACCTTCGAAAGGATTGAGGATGAGCTGTGTTGACCGTGCCAGGACTTCCGGGGCGGAGCCGATCATGAACGTCGTCCCAATCTGTTTCCCCTCCCTCCCTTCCCTTGAAAGTTCGAGAGAGAGGGTATATACCTCCTCGAACACTTCTTCGAGGATATCCGTCCCGGAAAGGAACGTACCGATCCAGGGGGTCGCTCCCGATGCACTGTCCTCCTGGTTGATCTTCCGGTCGGTGATGTCATGGCCGATAGAGACCAACTCGGTGAGCTTCCCGGTTTCATCGCGGATTGCCCGGTTGGTCCATGCAATCCAGACCCGCTCACCATCGCGCTTCATGTTCTCATTGACGTTCACTTCGTACTCCTCTGGGTTCTTCATGACATCCCGAATCATCCCCTCGAGGTCTCTTCCCGAGTGAGATCTCCTGGGAACAATCGCACCAATCAGGTTCTTCCCGATGAGTTCCTCAGGAGTAAACCCAAAAAACGTTGCCCCGACCGTGTTGATGAACCGGATGGTACCCGCAGGATCAACGCGAAGGACGATGCTGTTGGCACTATCGAGAAGGTCCTGGTACCTGACCTCGCTCTTCCGGAGGAGATCCCGTATACGGACATAATCGGTGATATCCTGGCCGATAATGATCTGTCCTCTGACCGGGTCGGCAGGATCGATCGGCCGGGAGAGGAGGTGGCAGTGGATGAGCGTCCCGTCCTTCCGCTTCAAAAGACCCTCGGCGATGCCCCATCCCTCAGCGTTAGAATAGGCATACAGCCCGGAATCGATCCGCTGGTGCTCGGCCTCGTTGGGAAAGAGCCCGGAAGGGTCGGAACCGATCAGCTCCTCCTCGGTATACCCGAGCTTCCGTGGAATGATCGCATTCACCCAAAGGATCTGGTGATCTTTGATCACACAGGCAGCGACCGGGGAGGCATCATGTATTGCCCGCATAATGAGGTTGTCCTGGACGATCTGCTCTTCGGTCATGTGATGCTGAACCAGGTTCCTGATGACCGGTACAAGGATTTTCTGGAAGGTCTCCCTTGTAATGTTCCAGAGATAGGAGTCTGCCCCGGCGGTGAGTGCAATAAATCCGGTGTCACCATCAAGCATGTCGGAAAAAGCGATAACAGGGATCCGGGGTTTCTGGATGCGGATCTGTTGGAGGATCTCAGTTCCTGCAGCATCACCAGGATCCAGATGAAGCAGGATGATATCGTATTCGTCCTGGGCCAGGGCTTCAGCGATCCCGGTCTGTTCCGGCAGCAGGGAGATGGCCAGGTCCCCGCCTCCCTCACACCAGGCAGGGAGATTGTGGTTGCCACTACGATCCACCAGGAGGGCCCTGATCATGGATAGTTCTCTCTTGGGCACACATCATCAAGGTATTGGAAGCCCCGTCGTTTACGATACGAAGAGGAGCGAACTATGTTCCTGTCGTTGCTCTGGTGATGAGGATCCTGATTCTCTTTTTTAACGAGCACGTCTCCTCATGCGAACCAGATGGCTCCACTCACGAGCAACAAACAAGTGCGATCCTGGATGTTTCAAAAAAAATCGAAGAACCATGCCGGGGGCAATTCCATGGGAGAACATGAGAGGAGGGTTCCGTTTCAGGGATTCTGTTTCGAACTATAATCTTCGATATCGGCAATGAATTGCAGAGTCCCTGCTCAATCTGCCGGGTCAGGGCCGGTAAAGGGTTATCATACTCAGATGGAAACGGAACGGTTAAGCACCGATCACGAGATGATCTCGCATGATGGAGATGCAATACAGCGAAATCGGCGAGGCGATTGGAGTATCCTGCGCCAGGCAGGCGGAACTGCTCGGGAACCTTCTTTTGTATGCAACAAGAGGAGATGCAATGACAGCCATCGACACCTTCTCAGATTCAATGGATGAAGAGAAAGATCCCGTGGAAGAGACGATACCGATACTGAAGTGGATTGCAGGAGAACCATCTCTCACAGTGGAAGAACGGATATTTCTGGCCCATCGAACTGGAATACTGCTGCCATTACAGAGTGATGAAGCCTATGAGGATGATGAATTCACCATTGATGAAGAAGACCAGGAGATGCGTGAAATTTTACGTGCATTTCTTCAGAGCGAGGAGGGGAAGGATACGTTCCACCCTATTATCGATGACCTGGAAAGTGACGAGACCGGAGAGGATGAGAGCGAAGGCGATTGAGCGGGTGAAGAGAACGGTTCTGAAAAAGAGTACCATTGCAACCCGGATCGGGACAGCCCGCCTGCCTGGTGACGAGAGTGAGAAATTGAATCCTGGCCGGGCAGAGTGGGATGAATAAAAAAATAAGAGTGTAATCTTTTTGATCAACACTCGTCGATCATTTTCTTGATCATTTTCATAGTCTCGATCTTGTACTGCATCTGTTTAATCCGGTTCTCCCTCAAAAGGATCTTGCCGTCAATGATACGTTTCAGGATTACCTTTTTCTGGTCTTCAGGGATCTTCTCAAGAACTTCATGCATGAGCATGCCTCGCCAGTGCATCATGCCGGGACCGTGTCCGTGCATCATGGTATACCTCTCTTACGATCTGTTCGATGGTTCGAACACATTCAATTATCACAATGCATATCAAAATCTTTCCCCCAATTTTCAAAAAATGAGGATTACCGAATAAAAACAACCCCGGCGCGAGCGGATGGGCAGGACGCGTCCTGGATACCTATCCTCACTGACCAGGATTGCAATCCTAGTCTTCCCGCTCCTTCCCGCAGGACACACAACTCCCCTGGTGCACATCGATCGTCCCCCCACAGGCTGAGCAGGTCCAGCGCTCCCGCTCGGCTTTCACAAAATTCCTTATCCCATTCTCCCGGATTACTGCAAGGTTCCCGATCATACTCATGTGGTAACGGGTCCGGTACCGCTTATCGAGCTGTGTGATCCGGCGGCAAGTATACTCAGGACAGAGATGACAGTATCTCCCGCTCCTCTGTTCGCAGGAGAAGATGGCACAGTGCCTTCTCTCAATCCGTTGTGGTGAATAACACCCCTCACACCGCTTCTTCTCCCGGAGATAAGCCGTGCAGATGGCACAGTCCATCCCGCAGGGAGCGATGAGTCTCATCCGGAAGGGGTCCTTTACCACCATGCGAGAACATAACCCACGCTCTCCATAAAAAACCTGCGGAATATGATCGCAATGGGAAAGAGAGTGCTGGTGACAGGGCCGCTCGTTATAAAAAAAGGGGGAGTGCAGGAAGATGCCACCCTTCGATTTTTTACAGTTCGGGGAAGATACCCTCCTACCATGGCAGATCACGGGCCGGATGCCTGTCTTGAGGGGATGCTTACACTCGCTGGTGACAAGCGGTGGACGGTGGACAGGGCACATGCCTTACATGGAGTCACCACATACGTGGTGCATTCGTTTGACCGCACAGCTCTCCTCTTCTCCATTCCCTTGCTCGTGCGCCGTCCACTCCTTACCGAAACCCCGGTCGATGCCCGGGGATCATCGGGTGCGGTGGCCTCCGTCATCGAGCGGATCAAGCAGAAGGCACAAACTGATCCGGCTCTCGGACCGCTCATCGGGCGGGGTACCCGGTTCCCGCACCAGGTTGCATCCGTCACCGAACCGTATACCATCGTGGCATCGCTGGCCACCCTGGCATCCGATCTCTGGCATACAGACAACCGGAACTATGCAGATAGTGAAGGGATCCATCTCCTGCTCCATGGATCCCTCCCTTGTCCGCCGGAGTTCTCCCCCAGTGAGATTACCACATGTACCGAAACGATCGCACGCTTGTGCGAGGCGGTATCCGCAATCGTCTGCTCGTTTCCGGCCCGGGACCTGGAAACAGCCTGGATCGGAACGCTCGACCAGGAGCTCCTCAGTGAGGCTCTTCCTTCACTCGGGCTCGTCACCTTCATCGGCGATGGATCCAGCCTTGCCCGCCACTATACCCGGTACCGTCCCTTCTTCCGCACGGCCGGTCCAAAAGAGGAGGTCAACATCCCTTTTACCTGTCCGTGGGACCTTGAGCCATATGAACTGGAACTCCCGGTCAGCAACCGTACACGAACCGGCCTTGGGATTCGGAAAAAGGAGGTGTTCGCCGTCGCAGGCTCGAATGCACAGGGAAAGACCACGTTCCTTGACGGGATCATCTCAGGGATGGATGACCATGCTGCAGGGGACGGGAGGGAGCTTGTCGTGACCGTGCACGGCCTGTGCACCGCAGAAGCAATGACGTGCCTCATGACCGGGGCCGATATCAGCATGTTCTTCTCGGAACTCCCGCCGGGAATAGGAGGAACGCCCCGTGCAGCTTCCGGCATGGGCAGTGGCTCGATGAACATGGCCTTCCAGGTGCAGAGGGCGATCTGGCGGGGAGCACCGATCCTGATCATCGATGAGGACCGGGCTGCCCCCAACCTGCTTGTCCGGAGCTGCCTCCAGACCGGAGATATTACTCCCTTGTCCGAGATCCTGGCCCGCGACCGGGGAAAGATGGGAGAGACTGCACTGGTCTTTGCGGCCTGTGCCATGGATACCCTCGTCGCCCAGGCAGACCGGATCATGGTCCTGGACCGGCATGTGGCGTATGCGGTTGATCGTACTGTGTTCCGGAAGAAGGTGGCCGAGTTCCTGGAGAAGAATGCAAGCGATCTGCGGGAAGGGAACGTGTGAAAAGGGCAGGATTTTCCCAAAAATCCATCGTTATCCCCAACGGTCGTTCGGATCAATGATCAGGCATTCACTATTCATCATAACCACATTCCATCGACTTGTGTGCATCCGTGAGGCCGATGAGAACCGGGCTGCGAGGGGGAACCCCCACCAACCCTAACTATATACCCTCTGTGCGTGATGGTAACGTGTGCCAGTCATGGAGAATGATACCATTGTATTCCACGGCACCCTGCAGCAGTTGCTGGAAAAAGTGGAATTTGGGGAGATGATCCCGAAGTTACAGGCCTCGCATGCCCCCATGTGTAAATTCTTCACCGCCTACTATGTCATCAGCGGCATCCGCCACGTCGTTCCTCTCGTCCACGGCCCCACGGGATGCCCTCTCTACATGTCTGATTTCGTCAGGACCCGCGAATGCTGCGAGATACGTGGCGTCCCGCTCGAACCCACCGCCTGCACTGCGCTTGATGAAAGCCATGTCATCTACGGCGGCGAGGGAAAACTCCTCGAAGCAGTGAAGGAAGCCTACGCAAAGTACCACCCCGACCTGATCGTCATCCTCTCCTGCTGCTGCTCCGGGATCATCGGGGACGATGTCGAGAGCATCGCCCGCGAGGCCGAGAAGCTGGTCGGCTGCCGGGTCCTTGCACTCCGGAGCGAGGGATTTGGGGGTGATTTCCGGAGCGGCTACGAGGATGCATTCAAACTGATCATGGAGCTGATGGAGCCCCCCACGACAACGATGAAAAGGACGATCAATATCCTCGGTGCCCGCTGGGGACCTTCCCCTACGGAGTTCAACTGGGACATGGACGAGTTAGAACGGCTCCTTGCCCTCATCGGGATACAGATAAACGCCATCATCGCGGGTGGTTGCACGGTCGAGCAGATCAGGCATGCCCGCGAGGTCGAACTGAATGCCTCCTGGTGCTACGATTGGGGGCAGAAACTCGGTGACCTGATGCAGGAGCGGTTCGGCATCCCCTACAGCAGGACCGGGCAGCCGTACGGGCCCGAGGCAACAAAAGAGTGGCTGCTCGGCGTTGCAACCCCCCTTGGCATGGAGCAGGAAGCCCTTGCCGTCATCGAGAAGGAGATGAACGAGGTTGAGCCGGACGTTGCATACCTGAGGGAGGCCCTGTCAGGAAAAACTGCCATCATCGAGATATCGGAATTTCCCGGGCCGATCCGTGCCCTCTCACTGGCCCGGATGACATCGGAGTTTGGTGCACATCCCGTGGTGATCAACGTCCACCCCTATACGATAAAAGAGCGGATGCCAAGCATCAGATTCCTCCTGGAGACAGGGGTCAACCCGGAGATCATCCTGACAAAGGGCCTCTTCCGGCTGGGGAGTTTCCGCTCGTCAAAGGAGACCGAAGAGGAGCTGGAAGCAATCGTCCGGGAGTATGACAACCCCATCTTCTTTGGAAACTCCGGCCGCTTTCCACCGTGCCCGGTCGTGAACCTGACCCTCATGAACCCGGTGTTCCAGCCCCAGTACGGGTTTCGGGGGATCAGAAACATCGCTGCACTCGTCAGGCAGGCCCTTGAGAACAAGGACCTTCCCCGGTCGCGTCTCTTCAGGGGGATGCTGTATGGAACACGGACACGATAACGAGCCAGCCGGATCCCCGCATCATGAGAACTGCACGGATCCCTACCTCCGGTGTGCATTCAACGGGGCCGCCCAGACGGCGCTCGGGGTGTCGGGCTCCGCCCTGCTCGCCCATTCCCCGCAGGGATGCGAGTACCTGGTCAACAACGCGTTTGCCTCGCAGGAGTGCGACTACATGGAGACTGTCACCCTGTGCACCAAACTCTGCGTTGACGAGATCGTGCACGGCGGAGAGGAGATGCTTGCCCGGACCATCTGGGAGGCAAGAGACCTTCCGATCTCCGTCCTGTTCGTGATCAGTGCATGCGGTCCTGAGATTGTCGGCGATGATATCGGTGCGGTCTGCGAGACCCTGCAGCCGGAGGTGAAGTTCCGGCTCGTCCCAATCCAGTCTCCAGGGTTCCGGGGATCCCAGTACGATGGTATCGACATCGCCCTGGATACTATCCTCAAAAGACTGGTGAAGAAGACCAGCGAAAAAATTTCGGATTCCGTCTGCCTGGTCGCCCCCCATGCAAACGCCAACCCGACCTGGACCGCTGACCTTGTGTGGGTGAAGCAGGCTCTCTCCAGGATTGGAATCCAGGTTGTTGCCACGCTCACCCACAGGACCCCCCTTTCAGAGATTGAGAATGCAGCATCTGCCGAGACCTCCCTCCTGCTCTCCCATGATGCCGGGCAGCACGCAGCGGAGTATCTCAGAGCAGCCCATGGCGTTGAACCGATCTGCAGGGGGATCCCCCTCCCTATCGGGATGACCAACACGCAGCGCTGGCTGACGGCGCTCGGAGAACGGTTCGACGCACAGAAGAACGTGGAGGAGATGATTGGGGACGGTGAAAGGATGGTGACGGCAACCTGCCGGCGCAAATGGCCGATGGCCCGGTTCCTGTACCGGACCCCGGCAGCGATCGTTGCCGATGCCACGATCGGGATCCCGCTGGTCCGGTTTGTCACCGAGGAGATGGAGATGACCCCGGAGCTCGTCGCCCTCTATACTGCGAACCGCCCGGTGCGGGACCTGCTCGAAGGAGAACTGAATGACCTGGGGCTTTCCCCGAAGGTGGTGTACGGAACAGATGTGTACAAGACGAGGATGAGCCTCCTTGAGGTGAAGCCACGGGTCATCTTCGGGAGCACCATCGAGCGGCATACAAGCGAGGGACTGCCCGTGGCATATGTGGTCGAGGTGGTGAGAATGATGCGACAGTTCAGGATGATCAACCGGGAATACTTCGGGTATACCGGGATCCTGAACCTTTTCGAATGTGTCCAGAACGAATGGATCATGGGATGGCGTTCAAGGGAGAAACGGTACGAGGCGAAATGGTGAACGGAGCATGAGACAGATCGCGATATACGGGAAAGGAGGCATCGGGAAGAGCACGATCGCCTCAAACCTGTCTGCGGCACTGAGCGGGATGGGGTACACGGTGATGCAGGTCGGCTGTGATCCCAAGAGGGACTCGACACGGATCCTTGCCGGAGGGCGATTCATCCCCGCCGTCCTTGAAGAGCACCGCGAACAACTGCGGGTGGGCAAAGACGAATATGCGATCAAGCTTGAGAATATCATCTTCAGGTCGCCTGGTGGGATCTACCTGGTCGAGGCAGGGGGGCCGGAGCCGGGTGTCGGATGTGCCGGCCGGGGGGTGCTGACCGCCCTGCAGATCTTAAAAGATCTCAATGCCTTCGAGATCTACGGGATCGATGTGGCGATCTACGATGTGCTCGGCGATGTGGTCTGCGGAGGGTTCTCGATGCCGATCCGGGAAGGGTTTGCAAAGGAGATCTACCTCATCTGTTCCGGGGGATTCATGAGCATCTATGCGGCAAACAACATCGCCCGGGCGGTGCATCGCCTCGCAAAGCGGGGAGATGTGGGGCTTGCCGGGATCATCTGCAACAGCAACGGCGAAGAGGCGTTTGAGCATGCGGTCATCCCGGAATTTGCACAGAAGCTCGGGACATCGTTTGTCCGGTTCGTCCCGAGGAGTCCCGTGATCCAGGCCTGCGAGCTCGAGGCAAAAGCTGTGGTGGAGCACGCTCCTGACTCGAAGGAAGCAGAGATCTTCAGGGACCTTGCAAAAGCGGTCATGGAGAACGACTCCCGGGTGGTTCCGACCCCGGTGACCGATCTTGCAGAGCTGGAAGCGATGTACCGGAAGCATATTCCGAAACGGTGAGGGCCCGTTCCATCCGGAACCACACACGCTGCCAGAACCCTCATCCTTCTCACTTTCTATTCATCTGCACTGCAGACCACTCATGGAGTACTGTGTGGATATCAGTCCGTGTACCGGTAGTAGGCGAGCTTCACAAGTTCTGCGCTGATAAAGAAGGCGGCAACCAGGCTCAGGATGATCCCGAGCGAGGGCAGTGATGGCGGTACGAAGGAGAACAGGGTCTGCCCGAACGAGGTGTAGGGAATGAGAATTGTCAAGGCAGCGGCAACCACTGTCATTACCAGGACATACCCGGACGGACGGCTTGCCTTGTAGAAGGGCAGACGGGTCCTGATACAGAAGAGAAAGACGAGCTCGGTAAGGATACTCCCGATGAACCAGCTGGTCTGCAGCACCTGTACTCCCTGTCCCACAAAGATCGCAAAGAATGCAAAGTCATCAACGGTACTCACCACACCAAGAAGGGTCGCTATCAGCACGATCTCCTTCAGGTCATAGTGGCCGGGCCTGCCAAGTTCAGACTCATCCACGGTATCCGTGGCGATCGAGATCATCGGAAAATCGGACAGCAGGTTCACGAGCAGGATCTGGATCGGCAGCATCGGGAGGAAAGGAATAAACAGCGATACGATCGCGATAGCATAGAAGTTTCCGAAGTTGGAGGAGAGGGTCGCCTTCAGGTACTTGACACTGTTGGCAAACACCCCCCTCCCGCTCCGGATCCCCTCGATGATCACCTCAAGGTTCTTCTGCAGGAGGATAATGTCGGCAGCCTCGCGGGCGATATCAGCAGCACTGTCCACCACAAGTGAGACCCCGGCAAGTTTGAGTGCCGGGGCATCGTTGATCCCTTCACCAAGGAACCCGACCGTCCGGGTCCTTTGCAGGGTCTGGATGATCTCGTACTTCTGTTCCGGGGTGACCCGGGCAAACACCGCATGCTCATGCATCGCCTTCTCGCGCTTGTCTGGTGGTAACGCCATCAGGGCAGCCCCGGTGATCACCCGGGTCGGATCCGCGATAAGCCCTGTCCGGATACCGACTGCCCCGGCAACCTCGGCACTGTCCCCGGTTATGATCTTGATCTCGACACCGAGCTCCCGTGCCTTTTCGATAGCACGGAACGTGGACGGCTTGATCGGATCGGTGAAGGCGATGGCACCAAGAAATGAAAAGTCCTGGATAGCTTCCGGGGCGATCGTAGTGGTCCCGGCTGACATCGTTCGCTTCGCGATCGCAATCGTCCGTTCCCCTGCCTGCCCTTTCATCGAGAGCCAGGAGAGAAGTGCCTCGCGTTCCTGGCTCTGGACTGAGGGAGACAACCGCAGGATCTCCTCGGGAGCACCCCGGACGATCATCACGACCTCATCGGGGGTGCGGACCAGCACGACATTCTTCCGCGTATGGGGATCAAAGGGGAGTTCGGCGAGACGCTCGGACGGGCCGATCTCCTCACCCGCGAACCGTGCTGCCCCCTCAACGATGGCGATATCGAAGGGTTCGGTCTTCTCCTTTATCTCTGCAACCGTGAGCGCAGCGTACGAGAGGAGATGGGTATCTGCACCAGGGGAGATCTCAGTCACCGACAGGGTGTTCTCTGTGAGGGTCCCGGTCTTGTCCGAGCAGAGTATCTCGATGCTCCCGATATCCTCGATGGCGGTGAGCCGTTTTACCACCACGTCCTGCTGTGCCAGCTGCAGGGCTCCCCGGGAGAGCGATACCGTTGTCACGACAGGGAGGGCTTCGGGGACCACGCTCACCACGAGAGCAATGGAAAAGACCACGAGCTCGACGATATCAACGGATTCTCCCTTGATCAGGATATTGGCGACGAAGACAAACACCAGGGTGACGAGAATCATCCGGAGGATGAACCGGCTGAATCTCCCGATCCCCTTCGAGAACTCGCTCTCCTTCGTGGTCTCCACCGTCAGTTTTGCAATCGTCCCCATGGCCGTGTGGATCCCCGTATCCACGACCACGGCAACGGCCTCCCCGCCGACAACGGACGTGCCGGAAAAGCAGAGGTTGTGGCTCTCGTAGATGGTCTGCGGCTCATCGGGGATACGATCCGGGCGTTTCGGAACCGCCACTGATTCCCCGGTAAGGACCGTCTCGTTGATGACCAGGTTCTGGGAGGAAAGGATCCGGACATCGGCAGGGACCACATCCCCGGTCCCGAGTTTTATGATATCTCCCGGTACCAGATTACGGGAGTCGATAGTTTGCCATCCGGAGTCCCGTTTTACCCGGGTCCTTGGCCTGATGAACTGCTGCAGGGCCCGGAGCGACTGCTCGGAACGGTATTCCTGGTAAAACCCGAGTGCCGCATTGATGAACACAAACCCGATGATGACCGCTGCATCGATGTATTCACCGATGAGAAAGACAATGAGCGCTGCAACCAGGAGCAGGTAGATGAACGCGGACTTGAACTGCCGGATGGCAATCTCCCACCACGCGACCTGGTCGGCGGTGATCTCGTTGTAGCCTGCCTCCGCTAACCGTCCTTCAGCGTCTCCAGACGAGAGTCCCTCCGAGAGTGAGCTCCCAAAATGATCCAGGATCTCCTGTTCCGGCAGAGCGGCGTAGTGGAAGATGGTCATAAGGGGTGCAGTTGCCTCTCACCATACTATCACGTGATTCCTCATAAGGCATGGCGATGGGAGAGGGGGCATAACGAGCAACAGGTCACGTTCCGGGGTTCAAGCCATGGATTCCTTCCCTGATCCTTTCAGCGTGTTTCTTCAGCAATTCACCGGTATCCTTTCTGATAGGAGCCGATAGCGCAGCAATATCCTGATCGGCATACTATGATGTTTTCGTCGTGGCAGGAATCCGGGTCCTATTTGCCGAGGTATAGCTTTGTCGCGATCTCAAAACATTTCACGGCTTCCTTTTCCTGGCCCATCTTGAACAGGGTCTCCCCTTTATTGTACCATGC
>JAJRBU010000122.1 GCA_028679315.1 Methanoregulaceae archaeon | reverse complement strand
GTTCCAAAGTCTTGGAAGAAACCGGTCGAGATCTTGGAGCAGTTCCGGAGAAAGTTCCGGAAGAATGACACCAAACCGTTCTGCATAATCGGAAGCAAGGACACCAAATCCGCCTGCCGTTGTAACTACAACAGCGCGGTTTCCCTTCGGATACCCTTCGGAGACCAGCAGTTCTGCCACATCAAATGCCTCCCGTAATGAAAAAACCGGTATTGCCCCTGCCTGCGTCAATGCTGCCTGATATACTTCGTAATCCCCGGCGAGCGATCCGGTATGGGACGAGGCGGCTTTTTTCCCATGGACTGAAGAACCAGACTTGAGAGTGATAACCGGGATTGTCTTTGTCGTCTCCTTCAGTTCACGAAGAAAAGAAACACCGTCCTTTATCTCCTCGATGTACAGAATGATGGCCTTTGTTTCAGGCTCTGCTGCTGCAAACCTGATGAAATCGATAAAACCGAGATCAGCCTGGTTTCCCACACTAAAAACCGCAGAAAATCCAATCTCCTCCTGGACGCTCCAGTCTACAATCGTGGTAATGACCGCCCCGCTTTGTGAAATAAATCCTATAGTTCCCTTTCGCGGGGTGGTAGGATCAAATGTTGTATTGATTTGGAGATGTGGAAGTACAATGCCAAGGCAGTTTGGTCCCACAATACGCATACCACTTTTTCGGGCTGTATTCAGTATCTTATCTTCCAACAGTCTGCCTCCTTCTCCCAACTCCCGGAAACCCGATGAGATGATGATAGCAAGCTTCGAGCCATGTGCTGCAAGTTCCTCAATTACTCCCGGTACAGCCGTTGAAGGAACAGCGATAACAGCAGCATCGATCTCACCAGGTATATCGGAAACGGTCCGATATGCAAGACGCCCAAGCACTGCATCATGGTTTGGATTGACCGGGTAGAGCTTCCCGGGAAACGGAAGAAGATTTCTGAATATTGCATACCCGATCTTCTTTGGATCTGCTGAGGCACCGACAACTGCGATCGATTGTGGGTGGAATAGATCTGGTTCAAAGCCTATATTCTCCATTGGGGCAGATACCCCTGCGTTTTCTCTGTATAACCGGGCATCGACCGCACAGGCACCATGTTCATATAGAAGGAGGGGATTGATGTCAAACTCACTGACCTGCCCGCTCTCAAACATCCTGGCTGCATTCTCCACGCACTGGGTCAGTCCTTCTTCGTCGAGGGGTGGTTTTCCACGATATCCCTTGATAAGAGGATAACAATGAAGTTGCGTTATCATCTCAGCGATGACTCCTCTGTTGACAGGCAGGACGCGGAGTGAAAAATCCCTGAACAATTCAATGGTCGTACCCCCAAGTCCGCAGGAAATCACCCGGCCAAAAGCCGGATCAGTTTTTCCACCAATGAACAGTTCAAGGCCGGGTGACAATTCCTTCTCGACAATGATGCCTGAAACAGGTGCATCAGGCTTGTACTTCCTCACACTCTCGAAAATACCCGTGAATGCCGCCTCCATCTTTTCCGGGCTATTGATTCCGGTTATTACCCCTCCTGCATCACTCTTATGAACAATTGCGGGGGAGATCACCTTCAACACGACCGGGTAACCAATCCGTGCGGCTGCATCCCTCGCCTGCTGTATGTTCTTTGCTACTGCATGATCAGGTACGGGTATCCCGAAATCCTGAAGGAGACGATATCCTTCATCTTCTGTAAGCATATCTTTTTGTTCCATCCATCCACCAAATCCCAAGGAGGAGTGGGGAAGTCAGCCCATAATAGTTCCTTATTTGTGCCGTACTGTTCACAAAAGATAATCCCGGAAAAATCCAATCCTTTTGTATGGCCGGTGATGAGATTGGGAAAAAATTTGAATCCTATGCCGGATTGCATCAGCAGTTCTCCCTCGGTGAATTCAGGGACAGCTGGTGTTCCGGGGAAGAGCTTGGCACGCTTCTGGTAACCCTGCTCCCTACCCTCTCCCGTCTCTCGCTCGGATGGCGGGGAACAGGCCGCGATTATTGGATATTCAGAATTCCTTCCAAAAAGCCACTGTTCATTTCCCCTTCTGTAATCACAGGTATGACCGGCCAAATCGGGAGAGGACAAGAACTCGGCAGACTGCAGGAGCTCATTGAGCAGTATATCGAGCATAAAACCGGAAAACCATGGGATGATCCGCAAGTTCTTCAGAGAATCAGGAACGGGATCTTGCAACAGAAAGGCCAATACTGGAGTGAGAGTGCGTCACGGAGGATCGGGTACCGGAAAGGGTATGCCGTTCTCGCATACCTGGCCTACCATGCTCCCGTGTATTTCACGCAATTCCAGTATGCTTTCCTGATGCTCATAAAAGACGGGCTCATCCCGGATCAAGCAAGAATCCTCGATATAGGTTCAGGACCGGGGATAGTTCCCCTTGCTATTTCAGCCATCTCCCGTCAAATATTCGGATTTTCTGCTGAACTTTTTGCTCTTGAACGATCCGAAGAATTCCATGAATGCTACCGCTTCCTCCTTTCTCACTTCAAAGGAAAAGAGTCAGGGATTACTTCGTATTCGGTAATACAGGGTGATCTTCGTGAGATCAGTACGCTCCTGCTCCCTTCGTCTCTTGATCTGATTGTGCTCCAGAACGTCACCAATGAACTCGCACAGGAGACTCCCGAACAACGGGCAGAATATCTGAAACAGGCCTCCAGGCTTCTTGCTCCAACAGGATGTATGATCATTATCGAGCCTGCTGAGCTGAGGACCTCAACAGAGCTCAGGGAGATGATACAAGCAACAACAAATCACGATCTCCGGATACACAGCCCATGTACCTGTATTTGGAAACGCGATTGTGCTGCAGAACGGTGCTGGAGTTTTATTGAAAAGCCTCCAATCCGGCCAACCCGCCTCATGTATGCGTTGGCTGGTAACCATGATGCATACCGGTTCCTGAATACCGATATCAAGTACAGCTATGGAGTTCTTGTAAAAGATAAAAGAAGTCGTCACTGCTATTCTCTAGAAAAGAGTTCATCATTCAGCCGGTTGTCGTCTCTTGGGCACAAGCTCGGCCGGAAAGTAAATGTTGCCGCAGCTTTGATGTCAGGTGATTTGGGAAACAGGAGAAATCATGTCTTCCTTATCTGTGATGGTACGTCGCGGCAACCGGTCTATGCCATTCTCCCACATTTTCACATTTCACCACAGAATAAGGAACTTCTCTCGCTCTCCTATTCGAGCATCCTGGAGATCACTGATGCGCTGGTCAGATTCAACCAGAACTATAATTCCTGGAACCTGTTATTAACCCGCAATTCTCGTGTCACCGCGGCGAGCAGGGCATTCCCTGAACCATGACAAGGGATATCCGCCAATAGTCTCAAAAAGGTGCAGCACAAACAATCTATAAAGTCAGAATCGGGTCAGGATTGGGGAAGCTCCCGACCGGACACTTCGTGACAAGCCAGGGGATTGCTATGAATCACATCATCTCGATACGTGACCTGGAGCGACCGGAGATCGACTGCCTTCTTGACAAAGCTGCTTTCATCCAGGTGAACCGTTATGATGATAATTCGCTGAAGGGCAAGATTCTTGCACTCCTCTTCTTTGAACCCAGCACCCGCACAAGGATGTCATTTGACGCAGCAATGGCACGACTGGGCGGAACTTCAATCGGGGTAGACAGTGTGGAAGCAAGTTCAATGGCCAAAGGTGAGACACTGGCCGATACCATCCGGGTAGTGAGCGGTTATGCAGATGCCATCGTGCTCCGCCATCCGAAGGAAGGCGCTGCCCGCCTCGCCAGCGAATTTTCATCGGTACCCGTCATCAACGCCGGAGATGGTGCAGGGCAGCATCCATCCCAGACACTCCTGGATCTTTATACTATCAGGCAATCAATGCCGCTTGACGGTATCAGGGTCGGACTTCTTGGAGACCTCAGGTATGGCAGGACCGCCCACTCCTTGGCGTATGCACTTTCGTTGTATCATGCAACGCTCCATACCATTTCTCCAAAGGGGCTTGAGCTGCCGTGTGCGCTCAATGAGGAACTTGTGGAAGGGGGAACCGAGATTATCGAGCATGATGATGTGGGCTCGGTCATAAGAGATCTTGATGTCCTGTATGTTACCAGAATACAGCGGGAACGATTTCCTGACTCTGCTTCCTATTTCAGAGTTGCATCGAGTTATCGTATTACTCCGGAGCTGCTCACCGGTGTAAAGGAAAGGCTCATCGTGCTTCACCCGTTGCCCCGACTTGATGAGATAGATCCCCGGGTTGACCTTCTCCCTCATGCCCGATACTTTGAACAGTCAAGGAATGGAATACCAGTCCGGATGGCCATGTTACAGAAGGTGATATCCTGACGCGAAGAGATGCTCGGGCTGGGCTCCTTATCAGTCCAATCCAGGATGGGACCGTTATCGATCATATCACGGGCGGAGAAGCACTCAATGTCCTCAAAATTATCGGTATAACAGGATTCACTTCCGAATCTATTTCTGTTGCCACGAATGTGAAGAGCAGTAAAATGGGGAGAAAGGATATCGTCAAGATCGAGAACCGTGAACTTCGCAAGGAAGAAGTTGATCGGATCGCACTGATTGCCCCCCATGCCACCATCAGCATCATTCGAAATTTTGATGTCTATGAGAAAAAGGGAGTAGAAATTCCAAATTATCTGATAGGGGTTGTCCGCTGCCCGAATCCTGGTTGTATCTCGAATACCAATGAACCCGTCCCTTCACGATTCGAGGTGTTGCCAAAAGGACTTCACTGCCTTTACTGCGAATGGATGATCACGACTGATATCAAGAACTACATTCTGTGAGTATGAGTATTATGCCAAGAAAGTACAACCAGATATGCCTTTTTTTCCTTGCAGGATTGATTCTCTGTTGTGGAATCACGGCAGCAGACAACATAGCGGCAATCGATCATTACAATAAAGCGGTCGGGTATGCGTATGGGGGAGAGTATTTCCTGGCGTTGAATGAGACTGATCGTGCCCTTTCAGAAAATCCTAATTTTAGTCTTGCCCATGTAACAAGGGCCGGGATTCTCAATGCTCTCGGCCGATATAATGAGTCCCTTGATGCTTCGGATCAGGCAATCACCCTGAACAATAACCAGTCTGAAGCCTGGAACAACAAAGCGTATGCCCTGATACAACTGGGGAGGTATGCCGAGGGTCTCGACGCATCAGAGCATGCCCTCATACTCGATCCCTCCCTGGCCGAGGCATGGATAAATAAAGGCACCGCACTGATTGCTCTTGGCAGGTATGAAGAAGCGCTTGCTGCATCTGAAAAAGCTATCGAGCTTGATCCAACATCAGATGACGCAAAACAGAACAGATATAATGCCGAGGCAGCTCTTAAAGACGCAGTTCCTACGAGAACCCCGCTGCCATTCCCTTGTATTCTGGTAGCATGCCTGCTCGGTGCATGGATTGGTGTATCTACAGTGATCAGGGATACTTAATTCCTTTTCCAAAAAGAAGATGCTTGGAGTATCAGACATCAGTTCCACCACTTTAGATATTTATATTATTCTGATAGGTGGAGTTTAATCCTTTAACCCCCAGGATCTCCGGGGCGCAATAAAAAACGCTCCGAATGGATTTTATACTCTGTTCAGGAGATGCCCGTGCACATCTATCTCTCCCCGGTAAATGCGGGTGCTTGATATCCAACGGTTATCCTCTGCAAGAACACACGTGATCTGATGAATATCCACCTTCCGTTTACCGATGGCATGGCGGAGAATATTGATCTCATGGGCAATCGGCAGCGTCTCCTCGCTCACTACAAGGGCATCAAAGTCTTCTGAGACTGCCGATCCATACCGGTCATTCAAAGGCTCGATCTCATAGCAGGCAGAAAAACCACACGATTCGATATATCCCTTGAGTGAGGCTTTCCGAACAGAATACTCTTGCACAGGATGTGATTTCCGGCGTGCATACTGGTCGGTTGTAAGTCCGATTGTTACCTCTCCTTTTTTTCCGGCAAGCTCGAACGACCGTGTTATCAGCCGTTTGTGGCCGTCATGGAGAGGATCGAATGTGCCCCCGACCATAACCTTCATTGTGATAGATTATAAACTTCCTATGTTATTATGGCTATCGAGAGCGACCGGAGAGGCCAGATCTTTATCGCACCAAATGCCACCATTCTCGGGGAGGTTACCCTCGGGTTTGAGACCGGGATCTGGTATGGTGCAGTTGTCAGGGCTGATAAGGATTCTATCGTAATCGGCGACCGGTCAAATATCCAAGATAACGCGGTTCTTCATACGAGTTCCGGATATCCGGTATTGATTGGAAATGATGTCTCGGTTGGTCACGGAGCAATCCTCCACGGTTGCAGGATAGCTGACCGGGTCCTGGTGGGCATGGGAGCAATCGTATTGAATGGTGCTGAGATTGGAGAGGATTCGCTTCTCGGTGCCGGGACTGTGGTTACTGAGGGAACAAAAATCCCTCCGGGTTCTGTGGTTGTCGGTGTACCCGGCAAGGTAATCAAGCAGGTCTCAGGTGAACAAAGAGACCATATTGTAAAGAATGCCCGAAATTACTGGGATCTTGCAAGGAGATACCTCTGATGAGCGATGTCGTAATTATCGGAGGAGGGGTAACCGGCATTCAGGCTGCGCTCGATCTCGCCGGCCATGGTATCAGAGTGCATATCATCGAGCGTGAGCCTTCACTTGGCGGCCACATGGCTCAGCTCGACAAGACCTTCCCGACCAATGACTGCTCAATGTGCATTCTCTCTCCTAAAATGCTTGATGTTTCCCGCCACCCTGGAATCCGGATTCATACCTGCAGTGAAGTTACCAAGATAGAAGGAGAGAAAGGACAGTTCCGTGTCACGGTAAGAAAAAATCCAAGATATATAGATGAGGAACTCTGCAACGGCTGCGGGGACTGTATCAGTATCTGTCCCGTAGAGGTCTATAACCGTTTTGATGCAGGTATAGGGGTTCGTAAAGCTATCTATAAACCACATTCCCAGGTCGTTCCTGATATCGTTATCAAGGACCCGGAACATTGCATCGAATGCGGCCTTTGTTACGACATCTGTGGAAGAGAGGCAATCCGGAAAGAGGATGCTGCATCAGAATCCGTTATTGAGGCTTCGAGCATAATCATTGCTTCCGGATATGATGTCTTCGATGCCGCTGAAAAAGAGCAGTTTGGCTATCTCCGTTATCCCGATGTTATTACAAGTCTTGAATTTGAGCGGATGATGAATGCCAGCGGCCCGACTGGTGGTTCCATCCGGCGCTTATCAGATGGAAAAACTCCACGGCATGTTGTATTTGTCCAGTGTGTCGGATCCAGGGATATTCAGGCCGGACGTCCTTATTGTTCGGGGGTCTGCTGCATGTATGCTATGAAAAATGCCATGCTCATCCGTGAAAAATACCCTGATACTGAAGTGACAATCCTCTACATGGATGTCCGGGCCTATGGCAAGGGATACGAAGAGTATTTCGAGCGGGCACAACGGCTGGGAGTGCGGTTCCTCAGGGGCATGCCGGCAGGGATCATTGGAGGCGGAGGTGAGCTGATCATCAGGGTAGAGAATACAGAAACCGGGAAAATGGAAGAACTCCGGCCCGAACTGGTGGTCCTTTCGGTAGGGCTCAGTCCTGCAAGGGATTCTGAATCAACTGCTTCACGATGTGGCATTTCTCTGGACAAGACAGGATTTTTTACATCACTGGATGAGAAGATCGATTGTATTGCCACCATTAAACCCGGGATTTATATCGCCGGTGCATCCGTCTCGCCAAAAGATATCCCTGACAGTGTAGCACAAGGCCAGGCAGCCGCGATGCGTGCATTTCTCGATACCGTAAAAGACTGTTGATATGAAATCCTTCGTTACCATCTCATGGGATGAAAAGTCAGATTCTGTCCTCCTTATTGACCAGACCCGGCTGCCATTATCCTGCCAGATTATCCAATGCAGGACTGTTGATCGCCTTATTACCGCAATCCGGCGACTCGAAGTACGGGGAGCCCCGGCTCTTGGTATTGCAGGGGCATATGGTGTTGCACTTGCTTCCATTTCAATCAGGGAGAGTAATTTTCCCCGGTATGTTCACATGGTCAGGGCTTCTGCGCTCAACATTGGCAACGCTCGTCCCACTGCAATAAACCTTTCCTGGGGTGTGCATAGGGTCCTTGCAATGGCAGAAAAGCATGCGGACTCGATTGAGGAATATCGACAGATTGCATTGCACGAGGCACAAAAGGTGGCTGAAGAGGATATGGCAGCGTGCCATGCTCTCGGAGACTACGGGGCGGCACTGTTGCCCGATACGGGGACGGTACTGACCCATTGCAATGCTGGTGCCCTGGCATGCCGGGAATGGGGGACAGCCCTTGGGGTTGTTCGATCAGCAGTGGCAGCAGGAAAG
Source organism: Methanoregulaceae archaeon (assembly GCA_028679315.1). GTDB lineage: Archaea > Halobacteriota > Methanomicrobia > Methanomicrobiales > Methanospirillaceae > UBA9949. Next base: position 766 of record JAJRBU010000122.1, on the reverse strand, counting down.
AATATCAGTGTTATTGCCTGTGAGACCCGCCCCCTTCTCCAGGGTGCCCGTCTCACCTCGTGGGAGTTGAAGAGGGATGAAATTCCTGTTACCGTTATTCCAGACTCCGCCGCCGCGTATCTGATGAGGAAGGAGAAGATAGATTGCATCATTGTTGGAGCGGATCGAATCACCCGTGATGCCGTCTTTAACAAAGTCGGCACGTACATGCATGCGCTCTGTGCAAAATCCCATGAGATCCCCTTTTATGTTGCAGCCCCTTCATCGACCTTTGACAGCATGCATTACGAATCAGAGATTGAGATTGAAGAGCGTGAACGGGATGAAGTGGCTCGGATTTCAGGCCATGTAATCGTTCCCGATGGCGTCCCCGTGCGAAATCCTGCGTTTGATGCCACTCCTTTTTCGCTGGTCACTGCTCTTATTACTGATCATGGTATCATCAAGCCGGCGTCAGATTGGATACAAATTGCTGAAATACACAGGATTATATAAATTCCCGGGCTACCTTCAATCCAGATGGCAATAGAGAACTCGATCATCAGTCAGTTCATCTTCCTTATTGGTGAGATCACCCTCCTGTTCATCCTCGGAAGTATCATTTTTGCAATACTGATGGTCACCCTTGCCCTGATCTCAATCAGGAGAGGAAAAATTTATTTTCCCTCGCTCATCAAGTCCGGAATGGTTCTTGTTGAAGGTCTGATGAAAGCCCTCTTCAGGTTATTCGGGCTGGAAGACCAGCAGATACATACTTTTTTTATCG
>JAJRBU010000131.1 GCA_028679315.1 Methanoregulaceae archaeon | reverse complement strand
TTAATACATCAGTCTTCATCCAACCTCCTCTCACGGCAGATGAGATATTTGACATGAATTGTTCTTATATCTGTTGATATTTTTCCTGCCAAAAAAAGCGCTGATTATCGAAATCTGGCGATTTTAATGAGTTATCAGGAATATTTGCACATGAGACCATAATATCCGCCCCGATTTATGCGCGGATACCTCCTGGCAGTATACCGCTTTCCAACAATGAGAATCCCGATGCAGCTATGATGAATGCAGTGGGGCGACCTACCCCTCCAGTCACGCATGGAACAATTTTGAACAAACTGTGAAGGAGTAGGTAAGAATTTCTGCTACGACCGTCGCAGGGAGGGGACCGGTTCTTATCCCTTCTGCAGTCCCGGTGAGACGGAGTCCTGCCAGTTCGCCAGATGAACAGAGGAGGTGCTGATCAGGGTGGGTCCCCCGCTGAATTCCACAGGAAAGCGAGATTTCAGGGCCTGCTGATACGACATATCTGAGCCGTTTAGAGCCAGGGTGTCCGGGCGGCAGGACAAGAAGGGGAACATGGTACTTCCTTACCAGTTCAATGAGCATCACCGCGGGCTCAAGTGCACCTCCCTCGGGGGCCGATACCGCTATGATGTCTGCTTTCTCGAGAGTTATACAGATCTCCCCGTCACTATATTCGATACAGAGGGGAAACCGCGATCCGGCCTTCCCGGCGAGGAGAAATGACGATACACCCTTGATCTGGAGGAGGCTTGTGTGATCAGGCAGATAATACTCAGGGTCGTCCATAGGATCCCGCTGATTCATCCTGGTTATACGATTGGACACAGAAACGACATAATATCATGCCTCTTCTCCGGCAGAAACCGGTCAGGGGGAGTGCAATCACCTGGCCGGAAGATGAGTACAGACATCCGTGGAGGATCCCGAATCGCGAATCAGGTGATGGGCGTTCCCGTCAACTGGAGTATGACAACAATAAGCGTTCCGGGAATTCCGCCAAGAGCGCAGAGGAGGATGTTCAGCGGAGTGTAAGGAATATCTGGTTTTCCCAGGTATGCAAGGAGATCAAAGTAATTGATGAAGAAGAGAATGAGAAGGCCGAGTATGGAATTGATAATAATTTTTACAATATCCTTCAGAATGAAGATCAATACGATGGCAATCAGGATTCCGGCAACGATCAGGGCAAGATCGAGATACATTTTAAGATCCGATGATATGCTGCTTCTTTAATCTTATTGACGGCACTACGAGGGATCCTATGACCCGGTCATCTTTCCCGAGACCAGCAGTTATCCCGAGCATCTCAAAGACATTCCCGGACATCATCGCTTTCCGTACCGGCTTTTCATAGTTCCCACCGGAAATCCGGAACGGGTTGGTGAGCTCGACCGAGAAATCCCCCGAGAGCGGGTTTGCGGTATGGGCACCGACAACATCCTGGATGTAGATTGCCTCATCCTCCATGATATCCTTCCGTGGACCATCGACAACGACATTGTGGTTCCCGATTGCTGGCCCACCGCCGTGGCCTGTCCGGACCGCACTCCCCGTGCTCTCCTTCCCGTACCGGTAGGCGGTCTTGAGGTCGTAGGAAAAATTCTCGAGGATCCCTTCCCGGATTAATGATAGGTTTCGTGTGGGTACGCCCTCCGCATCCCAGCGGGTGCTTGAAAGGCCTTTTTCAAGGAACGGATCATCATAGACTGAAAGAGCCGGATCGATTACCCGGAGTCCCAGAGAGGATCCAAGCCTCGATCGGCCGGCATGCACATTCCGGCCTGAGAGGGACGGTATCAGCACTGCCCCGACGAGCTGGGCAAAGGCAACCGGTGAGAGCACTACATCATAGGGGCCAGAGCTGATATCAACCCCGCCGAATGAAGCCGATGCAAGGAATCCTGCCCGCTCCCCTATTGAAATGGGATCAAGATCCAGGGTGTATGAATTTCCAAACTCGTACCCGGTGGAGTTCCCGCGTATTGTCTCGATGGATGCCGTGACATGGCTCTGGGGCCTAGAATAATACACCCCGTTGCTGTTTGCGAGCGTAACGGTCTGTACCGAAAGGGAAGCACCTCCGGATGTCACTTCAACCGGATACGATGATGCACCATCAATCATCCCTTTCAGGAGATTGACGATGATATCGTTATCAGGGGTGAGTGAAGGATCATATGCGATTGGCCGGGAATCAAGCCCGGCAGGATAAGGGAGGCCTTGCCAGGGTTGCGGAGTCGCGAGTGAACCGCTTGCAAGGGAAGCATTGAGGCACTTCTCCCAGCCCTGGGGATTGCTTGATGAAGATGTACCAATTTTCCCCTCTTTTATCGTCCGTATTGATAGTCCGAAATACTGTGATTCTACTGCCCGGCTGACCTTTGTGCGTTTAAGGTCTGCAGAGACGGAAAGACCCTCCGATATGTACACCTCTACCTCGTCGGCAAGGACCGAACCCTTCCTGAGGATCTCGTCAATCGGGTACACTGCCACCTACCACCGCACCGGAAAGGAGGATATGGGGTGCTCCGTCGCTTACCGGGACGCTCTGGCCCCCTTTTCCGCAATATCCCTGATGCATCCGCTTCTCTTTTGAGCAGAGCTGGATCGAATGGAGCGTCTGGAGGATCTCCCCTGAGAGAGAGACATCGCGAACCATTCTGGTGCACTCGCCGTTCTCGATCAGGTATCCATACTCGGCGTTGAACTGGAACACTCCTCTCCCCGGGTCAACCTGCCCGCCTCGGGATCCCATGAGAAGGATGCCATTCCTGCATTCAGCGATCAGTTCATCGGTGTTGCTCTCTCCGGGCTCAATGAACGTATTGCTCATCCTCACGAGAGGGGGTTCACCAGGCATTGCCCGGGCATTCCCCGCATGCCCGTTTCCGACCGCGGCGAGTGTTTCCCTGGAGTGAAGGAACCCTGCAACAACCCCTCTCCTGATGATCTCGGTCCGGTCCACCCTGGAACCCTCGGCATCGCAGGGTTCGAACCCGAATTCCGGCAGGGAAGGATCGTCAACGATGGTGACGATCGGGCTCCCGATCCGCTCTCCTCCCTTCCCGGCAAGGACAGAATTTCCCTCCTGGATCAGGTCCCCTTCGCTTGCATGGCCGACCGCCTCATGGGCAAATACCCCCGCAAGTTCAGGGTCGAGTACTGCATTCATCGTTCCCCCTCTGGCTGGCAGGGCAGAGAGGAGGGCGACCGCTCTCTCCGCAGCGGAGCGACCGAGGTCCTGCTGGTGGCGGATGTTGAGCCCCCTAATGGAATGTCGTCGCTCATACCCCATCTGGAGGGATCCTGCTCTCGATGCAACAGCCATAATCCCAAAGCCGCTTCGGCAGATGGCGTAGTGCTCATATGCTCCGCTGCTGTCCTTGAACGTGACCTCTTCGAACCTTTCGGTGTAGTTGGCCCGCGTGTTGACAATACCTTCGATCGTGGCCGCTTTCTCGATCGAGATCATGATCCCGGCTTTCTCCCCGATGCTGACATCCCTTGGATCCTCGTGCATGGAAGGGACATTGCGTATCCCCCGTTTCGCATCTGCAAGGGAGACCTCTTCGGCGGTAATCGCTGAGACCCTGCCTGCCTTCCCAAGCAGCGTTTCCAGCTCCTTATCAGTCGTGCCAGAATAGTTGTCCACGGTAAGGATGCCCCAGCCTTTTGCAGAAAGTGCCCGAATCACGGCATGATCAAAAAAAGAGGTGCCGGCAGACTCGATTACTCTGTTATCAATCTCGATATGGGTCGACTGTCCGCAGACATGGCGGATATCGTAATATCTGATTCCGTCCATTCAAATCAGACGATGGAGGGGGAGAATCCGGTTCCTTCGATCAGCTTTTCAGAAGTTGATAGTGCCATCTTGCGGAGCTTCTGGAGGAATCCCTCCTTGTTTTCAGGCACCAGGGCTATCTTGAGAACGTCCTCAATATTGTCAACCGGGATCACGGTGACCAGTGATCGGTACCGTTCTTCAATGAGTACATCGTCGAGGTTTGCGGAAGGGATCAACACGTGAGTGATTCCGGCCTTTGCTGCCGCTTCGATCTTATAGGTGACTCCCCCCACCGGGAGCACGTCGCCCCTCACCGAGAGTGAACCGGTCATCGCCACGTCCTGGCGGACGGGTATCCCTTCGATGGCACTGATCACGGCTGTTGCTACACTGATTGAGGCCGAGTCTCCCTCAACTCCCCCGTAGGTCCCGATGAACTGGATGTGGATATCCATGTTCTTGATATCTTTCCCGGTGAACTTCTTCAGGATCGCACTCACATTTTTGATAGACTCCTGTGCAATCTCCTTGAGCATCCCGGTGGCAATCACCGTGCCATTTGCACCCTGTGCCATCGTGACTTCGGCCATAATGGGGAGTACCGACCCTGAGTCGCTCCCCATGACCGCAAGACCATTTACCCGCCCAATCCTCGTTCCCTCGACAACGGTCAGCTCGTATTCCCGGCTCCGGCCGATGTATTCGTCAGAGACCTGGTCCTCGATGGAACGGGCGGTCTTCTTCGCGGCGATGACATGGTCAGCGGTAGTGACATCGACCCCTTCCTGCCGGGCAAGATCCCCTGCGACACGGATCAGGCCGCCCATGTCCCGGAGTTTGAGGGTAAGGTGCCCTTTCCGGTTGGATCTCCTCCGCGCCTCGCGGAGGATCTCTTCCATGGCACCCTTGTCGAAATGGGGGATCTTCCCGTCGTTCTTGATCTCCTGGGCGATAAACCTGATGAACTTATCCCGATTATCAGGAGTATCCGGCATGCTCTCGCTCATGTAGACTTCGTATCCGTACCCCCTGATACGTGAACGGAGGGCCGGGTGCATCCCCTGGATGGCATCCAGGTTTCCTGCCGCCACCATGATGAACCTGCAGGGGACCGGTTCGGTCCTGACCATGGCCCCGCTCGAACGCTCGCTCTGGCCGGTGATGGGGAACTCCCCTTCCTGGAGAGCGGTGAGGAGGTTCTGCTGGGAGTGGGGGGTGAGGGTATTGATCTCGTCGATGAACAGGACTCCCTTATGAGCCCGGTGGATTGCTCCAGCCTCGACACGGTCATGACTCGGGGTTTCCAGACCTCCGCTCTGGAATGGATCATGCCGGACATCGCCAAGAAGCGCTCCTGCATGGGATCCTGTCCCGTCAATAAAGGGAGCATCGACTGTTGCATCGTTGGTGACCAGCAGCTTTGGCACCATCGTCTCTTCCCTGGGGGTCGCATATCGCATTGCCATGAAAATGAAGGCAGCAGCAATGATACCCATGAGCCACTGGTAGGTGATGAATGCATACCCGACAATCCCGATGATCAGGAGCATCACGAGGGTGTTCCGGAACTGGATCTTCTTTCTTGCTTCCGCCTTGTGGGCAGTGACGATCTGCTTGCCTCTCCCTGCAGGGACGGTGCGAACAATCGGATTGTTCGGATCATCCGAATTCGGGTACACAAGGATATCCTGCATTTCTTCTTTTGGAAGCAGCTCGGCCATCGCCTTGGCGAGCATGGATTTGCCGGTACCGGGGCTGCCTATCATCATCACGTGCCGTCTCTGGGTGGCAGCCTTTCTGATGACCTCGACTGCATGCTCCTGCCCGATGACCTGGTCAATGAGTTTTTTGGGGACCTCGATCTGCGAGGAGCTGACCTCACTGATATCAAAGGAAAGCGGCTCCTCCTGGGCCTCATGACCGGATTCTGTTGATTTCATGGGCAGATTTACCTCACAAAAAATAATACAGTAATATAAATTATCCATGGTAGTTTAAGTACTTTCAGCATGAGGTAGGATGAGATGAAGGTAATAAGCACGGAGTATTCGCAAATTCTGGCATCAAGGCTTGCCGGTGCGAACGGATGGGACCTGGTGGATGTGCGTTTCTCCAGGTTTCCCGATGGAGAACAGTATCTGAAAGCGGGGCAGGTCGGCAACGAAGTACTGGTTGTCGGGAGCGTCACGGACAGTGATGCAATTATCCAGCTCATCCTTCTCATCGATGCCTGCCAGGGAGCTGATATTACCCTGGCCCTACCGTATATGGGATACGCCCGCCAGGATAAGCAGTTCTCTGCAGGAGAACCCCTTTCCGCACGGGCCATAGCCGGTATTCTCTCGAGGGGGGTTTCAAAGGTCTTCGTGGTGAATGTTCATGACCCTGCAGTCCTTCGGTTTTTTGACATCCCGGCTCATTCCCTCTCCCTTGCTCCTGAAATCGGGACATTCCTGAAAGAGACCGGGTGTAAGGAACCACTAATCCTTGCCCCGGATGCTGGTGCTGCCCGTTTTGCTTCAGCGGTTGCAGGGGTGAACGGCTGGGATTTCGATCACCTTGAAAAGACGCGGCTCTCATCAGAAGAGGTGAGCATGGCTCCAAAGAACCTCTGTGCTGAAGGCCGGGATGTTGTCATCGTCGACGATATCATCTCGACAGGTGGAACCCTGGCAACCGCTTCACGGCTCCTGTACGGGCAGGGTGCACGGAATGTCTCTGCAGCGTGTGTTCATGGTGTGTTTGCCGGCGGGGCATACTCACATCTGATCTCATCAGGAGTAAGGCAGGTATACTGCAGCGATACCATTGAGAGAGGCTGCAGTCTCTATTCTGCAGCGGGAATCATATCGGACGGAATCACGAGATGTTGAAGATCGACGGGGCCTGTCTTGAAGGCGGAGGGCAGATTGTGCGATCTGCCGTTGCGCTTTCGGCCGTGACAGGAATCCCGGTCGAGATTTTCCGGATCAGGGAGAACCGGAAAAAAGCCGGCCTCGGACACCAGCACTGTGCTGCCGTCCGTGCCGTGGCCTGTGCCTGCAGGGGGCGTATGGAAGGAAACGAGCCCGGGAGCAGACGGCTTGTCTTCATCCCGGGCGATGTCCGTGAAACGGAGTGTGTCGCTGATGTGGGTACTGCCGGGAGCATTCCCCTCGTGATCCAGGCATGGCTTCCGGTAGCACTGATGAAAGGAGGAGAAATAGAGATAACCGGGGGGACAGAAGTTCCTGGGAGCCCTACCATCGATTACCTCGAAAACGTGCTGGTTCCTGCGCTCGGCACTGCGGGAACGGGTGTTGTGATCCGGGTGATCAGGAGGGGGTATTATCCTGCCGGGGGCGGGATTGTCAGGGTGAGGGTAAACCCTGCGGAACCTGCACGACTGTCAATAGAGAAGGATGTCTCCTGCGGGATACGTTCCTGCTCGTCCGGTCTCCCTCCCCATGTTGCTGAACGGCAGGCAACCCGTGCACATCTGCTGCTCAGCAGGGCACTGAGAATCGATATCCCGGTAGAGATCCAGCGATCTGAAGGGGTCGTAAAAGGGAGTTCCTGCACAGCATGGTGCGGTTCAAAAGGTGCCTCATCACTCGGCCGGCCAGGGTTTCCCGCAGAAAAGGTCGGCGAGGAAGCTGCGACGGGGCTCATCAACGAGATCAACAGCCAGGGAGAGGTTGATGCATACCTGAGTGATCAACTCCTCCTCTACCTTGCCCGTTATGGCGGATCGTATACGGCTTCCGGATTTACCCTCCATGCAAGGACCATGTGCTGGCTCCTCTCACTCTTCGGGTTTGAGATACAAGTCAGGGAAGGCAGGGAGGTGGTATTTTCCGCATGAGACTGGTTCTTGACTCCAGCTCATTCTTTACCCAGGCCATGGTTGAGGGGGAACTGTACACAACCCCGTCAGTCGTTTCAGAACTGCGGGATCTCTCTTCCAAAGCCAGGTTAGACCTTCTCTGCGAAACAGGGCTCCGGGTGATTGAACCGATGCAGGAATATGTATCTCACGTAAGGGATATCGCTGCTGCCGTGGGGGAGGGAACAGTGCTCTCATCTACCGATATTGAGGTGCTGGCACTCAGTCTCCAGTGTCAGGCTGCCATCATGAGCGACGATTATGCGCTCCAGAATGTTGCACGGTCCCTGAACGTCAGAGTAATCCCCCTCCATCAGAAAGGTACACGAAATATCAGGTGGAAATTCAGGTGCAGCGGCTGTGGCAGGTACTACCGAGCACCGGGGGAATGCCAGATATGCGGGGCCCTCATTCAAAGAAGACTTAAGTAAAGGGGCGCCTACTCTTTTTCAATGTCATCGCTTGATGAGCTGATCGAGAGGGCACGGGTGCTCCTCTCTGAAGGCCATAGTCCGGGGCAGATTGCAGACGAGCTCTCCCTCTCCATTGAGACCGTTACCTGGCTCCTGACGCAACAGAAGTCGGGAGCGATTCCCAAAGATGTCGGCATAGACTGGACTGCAGTGAGCAGCGAAGGTCCGCTCCTTGACGAGCTTGCCATGATGATGCTGAAACACTATTACTCAGCAATCTCTGATGAGGCGCGGGGAGAAGAACAGCCTGAGTTGTTCCCTTCAGCAGTGGTGGGGATTGCAATCTCCGGGATCCCGCTTGCAACCCTGATCGCAGTATCCGAGGATGTCCGGCTCGCAATCTACCATCCGGCAAAGCAGAGTACCCATGATCCGCCGGTTGGATCGTTCAGCGGCAACTTTGCCCCGATCAATGGTGAACGCTGCCTGATCGTGGACGATGTGATCACTTCTGGGAATACCATGCATGAAGTGGTACAATACGTCCGCAAACATGGGGGCAGCCCGGTTGCCGTGCTCGTGATCTTTGACAAGCGCGGGATCAGGGACGTGGATGGTGTACCAGTGTATTCGCTCTTCAGGATCTCGAGAATCGACTGATATCTCTCCTCTTTCTTTATCGTCGTATAGATTGATTTATATAGAAGTTCAATTCCATCTTTTTACCACATTGGAGGATAACCTATGCTTGGAGGACAACCGATAATAATTCTCAAGGAAAATGTCGAGCGCAACCGTGGACAGGAGGCCCAGCGTTCGAATATCGCCGCTGCGAAAGCTATCGCAAGCGCCGTACGCACCACACTTGGTCCGCGGGGTATGGACAAGATGCTCGTCTCGGGGACTGGGGATGTCACGATCACCAATGATGGTGCGACAATCCTCACCGACATCGCTGTCCAGCACCCCGGTGCCAAGATGGTGATCGAGGTCGCCAGAGCCCAGGACGATGAAGTTGGTGACGGAACCACCACGGCAGTCGTGCTTGTGGGAGCACTGATGGAGCAGGCTGAACACCTCATCGCTAAAAAGATCCACCCGACCATCATCGTGCAGGGATACCGTATGGGTATGGAGAAGGCGCTCGAGATTCTCGATGAGCTCTGCATCACCATCGATCCCTATGACAGGGATATCCTCCTCAAGATCGCAGATACTGCGATGACCGGGAAATCGATCGAATCAGTGAAGAAGAAACTCGATAGAATCGTTGTTGATGCCATCATGCTGATCGCCGAAAAGAAGGACGGCAAAGTCTCTGTCGATGATGATCATGTCACGATCAAGAAGCAGGCCGGGCATGCCATGGATGACGCGGAACTGGTCCAGGGGATTGTCCTTGACAAGACCCGGTTTACCGAGGATATGCCACGCAAGGTGACAGGGGCCAAGGTCGCGCTTGTTGCAAGCCCGATGGAGATTGTAAAGACCCAGGTCAAAGCGAAGATCAAGATCTCCAGCAGCGACCAGATGAGTGCCTTCTCTGCGCAGGAACGTGATGCATTGAAGAAGCTGGCAGACGCTGTGATCGAGAGCGGGGCAAACGTGCTCTTCTGCCAGAAGGGGATTGCCGATGCAGTGGGCTATTACCTTGCCCGTGCCGGGGTTCTTGCCGTTGAGGATGTCCCTGAAAAGGACATGAAGTTTGCCGCCCTCGCCCTCAATGCAGAGATCGTCAACAAACCCGGAGAACTCACCAGGGAGAGCCTTGGATCTGCAGAGACCGTAGAACAGGTCGAGAACGCCGACCTTACCAAGGTCTCGGGGTGCAAGAATCCGAAAGCGGTCACTATCCTGCTCCGCGGCTCATCCGAATACCTCCTCGATGAGCTCGAGCGCGCCGTGGTGGACGGAACACGGGTAGTTGAGGATGCGATGGAGGACGGGAAGCTCCTCGTAGGAGGAGGCGCAGTTGAGACCGAACTCCTCATGAAGATCCACAACTATGCTGCAACGGTAGGGGGACGGGTCCAGCTCGCTATCGAGGCCTATGCGGCCTCGTTTGAAATCATCCCCACCACACTCGCAGAAAACTCGGGGTTCAACCAGCTCGACAAGCTGGTCGAACTGAAAGCAGCCCATGCAAAAGGGAAGAAGCATGCAGGGCTCAATGTCTACAATGGGAAAGTGATCGATATGTTCAAGGAAGGCGTTGTGGAACCACACCGGTCCAAGCGCCAGTCTATCCAGAGTTCCGCAGAAGCAGCGGTGCTCCTTCTCAGGGTCGATGACATGATGATCACCCAGGAGAAGACCCCGGGCCCCGGGGCATGATCCCCTCTCTTTTTTTTCAGCCCCTTGAACAGGTCGAAACAACCTCGACTATATCTTCCAGTAACTCACTATCCTGAGGGATGCTCTTTCCCTGGTAAAAGATCAAGATCGTATCGGGATTAATTCCAAACGACAGAAGTGCCTTTTCATAGGTATCCCCTTCATTGCCCTCATATAGCTTCACCTCGTCGCCTGGCAGGAGTCTCATTCTGCTCTGTATCGTCATTCGATACCATTATACGGGTTCCGGAGAAAAATAATTGGTCCCTGTGCCGAGGTAGTCTAGCCCGGAAAGGCGATGGTCTCGAAAACCATTGGCGCCCCGCGCCTCGGGAGTTCAAATCTCCCCCTCGGCGTAAAAGATCTGTTTTCTTATCAGATTCACGGAACCAGCAATTCCTTCTTCATAGTGATGGGTCCTCGCTCCCCTCCTCACAATGGTATTGTACAACCGGATATACGGTTCAGGAACTTTAACCATGCTCCTGGAGATTTTTTAGAGAATCCAACTGCGTCAGATGCACAGCATTGCGATGCACAGCAGTGTACTGATGCCAAGGAAATGGTAGATCTGTTCAGTCTGCATGGACAGATACGGTACCCGATACCAGATGTGAACCAGAGGAATGCAGAGCAGTGATATATGAAGACTCTTCTCATCCTTCCTGTTCCTGGATATTCCTGGGGAGAATCCGGTGAAAAACGAGTCCCTTTGCACCGAAAAAGCCTATAATGCGGAAACCCGCACACCTTCCTGTGAACAAAGGAGGTCTCCGAAACAAAAGCCGGCCGGATGCAGGTATTCATCACGCTCGTGACCGGAGACAAGTACCTGATTTACGATGAGACCCTCCCCTACAAGAGTCGTGGATAAGTCCAAATTCTCAGTAACTTTTTCCAAATACTTGGTTTCTGCCCGGATCCTCTGGCCGATACAGGCTTCACACCTGGCATCATGATATAATCTCTCCCTGATCCGTCTCGATTAAAGATAGGGCTGTTTATGGGAGTACTTCCCCGGGGATAAGGCAGGAAATTTCATCCGCGTGCCTTCCTCTCCTTTATCCCGACCCCTTCAAACGTTGCCACCAGCCGCTCCCCCTCATACACCCTGACAACGAAAAGCGAATGGTCTCCTGTCTCTGCTACCAGTTCGGCAAATGCCTCGAGATCCCCCTTTGCAGGAGAGAGATAGGCTATTGTTGCAGAGACTGCAACCTGGCGGACGGGTCCGTTGTTTGCGGCAAGACCGAAGGCCTGATCGGCGAGGGAGAATAGTGCTCCGCCATGAACGACACCGTCCGGGTTCCTCTTTCCCTCGGCCTTCATGGCCACCCGTGCTCCTCCCGGCCAGGTCCCCCTGACCACCATCCCTAGGAGCCGGGCACATTCGCAACGGTCAAAGCAGGCGACCATATTGTCTGATTCCTCCTGATCCTGTTCTCCCTGCTTCATAAGGAATCAAGAGCCCCCTGCCTACATATGCATTCTGGAATGAACAGAGGTGGGAAATGGGGAGGAGATACCGTTCAGACCTTTTCAAACCAGGATACCGTGCCAATGTAATTCGGTATCTTCCTGAGAATGGTACCCCGATAGAGCAGGATTATTTTTTATATTCCCTCTTGCTGTAGGAATGCTTGTCGGAGTCTCCTCCATGAGCAACGATATACACCCATTCATAGAGTGATTTCAGGGTCCCATACTGCTCATACCGTCTCATCGAGAAGATCACTCTCATCCGGTTCTCGAATGTTACTTTTCCGAGGTCTTTCATCCTTTTAGCTATCTCCAGGTCATCACCGGCATCGACTGTCCGGTACATCCCCGCCCTGAAAAAGGCCTCTTTCCGGAACGCGGTGTTACACCCGAGGGTATAGTAAAAAAGGCGGGCATAATAGCCGAATCTTGAAAAGTTGTTGGCAAGGGCGAGGAAGAGATGGTTTTTCAGTCCTCCTTCCATCGGTATGACTGGTCCGAAGAGCTGGACGGTTCCCAGGTCGCGATCGAATGCTTCAGTTATTACGGAGAGCCAGTCGGGAGGGATGATACAGTCGGCATCGGTTGTGACGATGAGCGATCCCCGTGCTTTCTCTGCTCCATCGTTTCTTGCACCCCCCACCTTTTTTGAGGTCTGGATGAATACGAGATCGGCATATTCTTCTGCGATCTCGCGGGTCCGGTCCTTTGACCCCCCATCTACCACGATTATCTCGTAGGAATCGCGGGGGATGGTCTGGCGGGATACTGATTCGAGGCAGGCCCTGATATTCTGTTCTTCGTTGTAGGCAGGGATGATTACCGAGATCATGTGCCAAGGAGCTCCCTGTACAGTTCAAGATGCTTTTGTGCCGAGTCCCTGATGTCGTAACCGGCAGAAAAAGGCCGGGCTCCGGATTGATACCGCGAAAGCAGCGTTTTGTCCTGGATCAGGTCCGTCGCTTCCTGCCGGGTTCCAAAGTAAAGGACAGCATCCCCGAAGATATCCCTGAATTCAGGAATATCCCGTGCAATAACCGGGAGACCGCACGAGAGCGCCTCAAGGATCACGAGCCCGAATGTCTCTGCAAAGGAGGGCATCAGGAAGATGTCTGCGGCACTGTATGCGGATACGATGTCTTCGATATACCCCGGGAATATCAGGTTCTCGCCACAGCGGCGTTTCAGGTGTCGTATCCGTCTCCAGTCCTTGGAGAGTGCCCCGTAGGGAAATCCTCCCATCCAGACAAATGTCTTATCGGGGTGCTGGTTTGCGAGGGCAAGAAAATCATAGAGCCCTTTCCTGGGAGTCAGCTGGGCGACCGATAAAACCACATCCTGTCCGTCGGGTATCCCGTGGAGGGTTCGGAACACTACCCCTTTCTCATGATCTTTCCTGAAATAGTTCCTGTTCACCCCGTTTGGAATGTAGGTGGCTGGCATTTCCGGAAGTATCTCCGTCACCTCTTCATGACAGGGCCTTGATATGGTGACCAGGTGATCGAACTTCCGGTAAATCTTCGGATAATGTTTATTGATCCTCGATGCAAGGGCGAGATTCCCCACATTGATACGTGGGGTCGAATGAGCGGTGAGTATTTTTTTGCCCCGGGAAAGCCTCCGGTGGAGAAGGGCGAACGGTCCGAAGGTATGATAGTGGACGAGGTCATCGTTGTCCGGGAGACCCTTCCATCTCAGCTCGATGCCATCCATCGTCGACAGCTGGCCATACAGTGTCTTTGCAACGGTGGCACACCCGATATACTTGAAAAAGAGCATATCCTCAACGTAAAAATTGATCTTCATCGCAGATTCCCGGTATACTCCATGACGCTCCTGATACATCCGTCCATATTCAGGTATTCGAACTGGGCAAACCTTCCCACAAGGTCTATTCCTGTCTTCCTGCAATAGTCCCGCACAATGCTGATGTTAGCACGGTAGTCCAGGTCGTACACGACATAGGCAAACTGATGCCTGGCAATTCCAGTATAGATAATATCCTTATTTCTGATAAGACCCATCGTTTCAAGGGAATGGATCACATCGCCGATGATCTCCCCATCGGTCATCCGGGTAAGAGCATCTCCCTCGTTATAGGTCATCTCCACGAGAACAGAGCCACATCCTTCCGGGGCTACGCCTGTGCTGTAATTCGAGGGGAACGATACCCTGTTCTGGAGGCCGAGGTCTGGTGAGGGAACATAGAGCCACGAGATGTCAGGGACCTTCCCCTTCACCCCGATAAAAACCGAGCAGACTGAATTGTACCGGAGGGAATTTACCGCCTGACGGACAAATTCCGGGACCTCTTCGAGTGCCGGTATCAGATTCTGAAGGGGGATCGTGCTGATCAGTCTGTCGGCAGTGATGGTACGGGTATCGTCGCTGATCTCCCACCTGTTCCCATATCGGCGGATATGTGAGACACGGAATCCACAGGTCACCTGATCGATGACAGGGAGAGCAATAGACCTGACGAGGGCTTCGATCCCCCCCTCCTGCGGGTAGGAGAATACTGCCTGGTGGGTATATCCCTCGGTCTCGATCCCTATCGCCGACCGTATGATGTCCTCTACCGGTGGCCGGGGGACTCTCCCCTCGACCCAGTGGGCAGACATCTGCTCGGGAGGGTAATTCCAGATCTTTGTGTTGTAGGGGATGAGGTAGCATTCGGCGATTCCTTTCCCGAACGTTGCGTAAATCCAGTCCCGAAAATTTTTTATGGGGGGAAGTTCCCCTTTCTCCGAAGCGATGAGGGTTTTTATGTATTCGTTGAGGAAGAAGTAGAGATCCTCCTTCGGGAGCGCCGAGAGACCGTTCTCAAAGGGGTACTTCACGAAGCGGCCTTTATAAAATATCTTCGTATTCCGCTTACGGACCGCCCGGTTCCCTTCGATGGCCGAGAGCATGAACTGGAGGACTTCCTCGTCCCTGGAGAATATGATGTGGGATCCTCCCGTGTCAAAACAGAATCCCTGCTCCCTTCGCGAACGGCACAGGCCTCCGATAGCTGGTTCCGCCTCGAGGACCACAACCTCCTCCCCCCGTTCTAGGAGGAAACGGGCGAGGGTGAGGCCGGTGAGTCCCCCACCGAGAATCGCGGTTTTCACATCGTATACAATGCTGTACGAATTTATATGGTTGACCTCCTGTACACCGGTTCTGTTCATGCGATCGTTTAAGGTTTGGAAGAGAGAAGAGAACAATCACGATAAAGGGGGGCGAACAAACGAGAGAGAAGCAGAGCCTTGGCAGGGGGGTGCTCACCAATACTTCACGGGTGATATACCCCCACCTCAATCTGACCAAACTTGATATTGTGGAGTATTATCTCTGTATCGCACCATGTATCCTCCCTTATCTTGAGAAGAGAGCGCTGGTGCTCAAGCGGTTTCCTGACGGGGTGGATGCCCCGGGGTTTTATGAAAAGGATGCCCCGGCAGGGACCCCGGAATGGGTACATCTCCATCGCCACCATTCTGCATCAGCAAAGAGGGATCTCAACTATATCGTCTGCGACTCCCTGGACACCCTCATCTGGCTGGCCAACCTTGCCGCAATCGAACTCAATATCCCCCTTGCAACGCTGGACGACCCGGAGGCTCCCGATCTCCTCCTCTTTGACATTGACCCTGAGCCTCCGGCGGGATTCCAGGAAGCGGTATTCACCGCTCTGATATTACGGGATCTGCTTGCTGATCTTGACCTTGTTCCCTTCGTAAAGATATCAGGAAAGAAGGGGCTTCACGTGGTGATACCCCTTCGGGGCAAATACCGGTTCAGCCGGACCAGGAACTTCGTCCATGCTGTCGGATCACTGCTCGCACAAGAGTCCCCGCTTGTTGTGTCTGAGGTCACGCAGACCCATGATCCCGGAAAGGTCTTTATCGATTATCTCCAGAATTCTGCATGGAAGACCATGATCGCCCCTTACAGCCTCCGTGCAACCGGAACGGCAACCGTTTCCACTCCCGTCTCATGGGATGTCCTTGCCCGGGGGATCGATCCCGGTGATTTTACGATACAGACCGTGCAGGCCGGGGATGAAGATCCTTGGAAGAATCTTGCCACTTCTGCCCAGCGGCTGCCTGAGGTGGTACCATGAGCAAGGGTGCTGCCGGATCAGAGCAAACCACACGCAGAGCGTTCTGGACCGGAGCTCTCAGCATCGGGCTTGTGAATATCCCTGTACGGCTCGCGGTCATGGTCAAAGATCATACGGTCCAGTTCCACCTCCTGCACAGAAAGGACGGGCAGCCTGTCAGGTACGAACGGGTATGCACAAAGGACAACGAAGTGGTCCCATGGGAGGAGATCGTCAGGGGTTTCGAGGTCAGGGAAGGGGAGTATATCGTACTCGAAAAGGAAGAGATCGATGCAGTGAAACCTGAATCCGACAGGAGGATCCGGATCGACCGGTTCATCAATGTTCTCTCTGTTGACCCGGTATATTTTGACCGGACGTACCTCCTGCTGCCCGACGGACCTGCCGATGCCTATGCGCTGCTCCGTGAAACCTTCCGAACAATGGGCAAAGGCGGTGTCGGCCGGATCACGCTCCGCACCAAAGAGTACCCGGTACTGGTCCGGGAATACCAGGATGCCCTTGTACTCACCACGCTCCATTATCCCGATGAGGTGACCGATCCAGGGCAGATCGAGATATTGACAGCCATCCGGGCTCCGGGAACAAAGGAGCTCTCTCTTGCCGGGAAGATCGTTTCCGATCTTTCCGGGGAATTTGAGATTGGGGACTATCATGATACCTACCGGGAACGGATCGAAGCTCTGATCCAGTCGAAGATGACAGGAACGACCTACCATGTCGAGAAACCGAAGGCTGCGGAGGTCAGGGACCTGATGTCAGCCCTTGAAGAGACACTTGCCCGGCTGAAGGCCGAGCGGGCTTCTGTGAAGGGATCCGAATGAGCAGGGCATCTTCACGGGATCTTGCAGAGTACAGGGAGAAGAGGAATTTCCAGGCGACTCCCGAACCCGTAGACGAGGAGAAAGGCGCACCGCGTTCATCACATATCTTTGTCGTCCAGGAGCACCATGCGACCCACCTGCACTATGATCTGCGCCTCGAGTCCGAGGGAGTGCTCCGTTCATGGGCAGTACCGAAAGGGATCCCGGAAAAGCCCGGGGTACGGCACCTTGCGGTGGAGACAGAGGATCACCCCCTTGAGTATGCGACGTTTGAGGGGACCATACCGGAAGG
>JAJRBU010000084.1 GCA_028679315.1 Methanoregulaceae archaeon | reverse complement strand
TTTCGTAAGATACGACCCCAAAAAGGTATCAAGGAGGTATTCGTAGATCTCCCAGAACGCACCAATGGCCATCGTAAAGATAACGATATAGAAGAAGATCTGCCACCGTGCCATCTTGGTGCAGCTGAAATAGTTGATGAGGAGAATGGAGACAAACGCCAAGACAGCGACAGTGATCGATGAGACGAAATGGGCAAATTTGTCATAATAGGGATACAGGAGGATGTACAGGTGCTGTGAATATCCTGACACATGCAGAAAGACTGAGAAAGCAATGAGGAAATTGACCTCCCACGGGAGGGTGACCTGGATCCTCCGTCCAACGAGGTACGGGATACAGGTCAGGAAAAAGCCGATGAATGCGGTGAAGATAATACTGGGGTCGAGAATAAAAAGACCAAATACTCCTTCAAGGAGGATGAGTCCCTGCATACTATAAGCGAGGTATACTCCACGGGTGGAAGGCATTCATTCGCATATTGGTAACAGGGCACTATAATGCTTTCAATGGGAACCTACCGGGCGATTCCATCCGGGATAGAAAACGGAAACGAATCTCCTGGTATTGTTGACGAAAAATGGTAAAAATTGTGAGATTCGGATCAATACCATCAACAAAACAAGGTCGAAGCCGTCTTCTCTGTTTTGAAAAGAATGTTCGGAGAATCCCTCAAATCAAGTACATATCGGCTCCAGGTTAAAGAGATCAAAATCAAGCTGATCCTCTATAACCTCTCAGGAATGATGAAATCATTCTTTGTTCTGATTATCCTTGAGGAATTCACATAGTCAGTTTATTCAGGGTATATAAACGCGACGGTTTTCATCCCAGTATTCCCCATAATTCTGCAAGAAAAAAAGGGAGAAGATCCTAGATTACCTGCACTGCACCCTGTTCGATGAGTGAAGCACCAATCTGTTGCACATCCTCGTTACCAGGTGCACCCTGGACAATAAGGACACTGGAGCCACTCGTGAACACCGCTGTATTCAGCGTCTTCCAGTTCTGATAGGTATTCTGGGCTGTTGCAATGGCGGCGTTCATCGCCTCTGTGCTTGTAAATCCGATGACCAGGACCTTGACAGTGGTCGCATCTGTGGGAACGCTACAGTCCGGAGAGAGCTGGTAGAGGATGGCACTCTCTCCTCCCGGAACATTGACAGGGTAGTTTTCTGAAGAGCAGATCTGCAATCCTGCAGCAACAGCGGCAGATTCGACCATCGGGGATGCGGTCGAAGCCGCTGTATGCGAACTCGAATCAGGGATGGATGCCCAGATAAGGATGGGCATGATGCCAAGGAAGCACAGGATGATGATGATCGTGACAGATTTATTCGAAGATTCGGATTTCTTCGACTCCTGATGTGATTCTGGATTTGTTTTCTTGCTCATGATTCACCTGTTCTGCTTTAGCATTGATCTCGATACTGCGTGGTATTGTTTTTTGCTATTCGATATTACAAGTTTGGCGAGATCCGGATCTGAACAAGCATCTCTTTTTATATATTGAGAGGAGGTATGTCGTATAAAGAAAGGTGATTCAACCAATGACTGAAATGTCTACAACAACGGGAGACCCTCACCCGATGGGAGGTTTCTTTCCCTGGTGGGTCCTGCTTATCATGGGAATTATCGCTCTCATCCTGGGGTCTTTTCTCCTTGCGTATCCTATTGGAACCCTGTCTGTCATTATCTGGTTCTTAGGGTTTTACTGGTTCTTCAGTGGGATCGTGACGCTCTTCAGCGCCTTTTCGGATAGCATCGATCGGGGAATGAAAATCGTCTGGGGATTCCTTGGAATCATCCTCGGGCTCCTCATCATTGCCTACCCGTTATACAGCGCCTTTATCGTACCGTTCATATTCACCATTATGGTGGGTATCCTGGCCCTGATTTACGGGTTTGTTGCCCTTTATGGTGCTTTTACCGGAAAGGGATGGGGCATCGGTATCCTGGGAATCCTTTCCATCCTCTTCGGAATCCTCATCCTTGCAGAACCCATCTATGCGACCATCGCAGTCCCGTTCGTGTTTGGGATTCTGGGTGTCTTTTTTGGATTCATTGCCATCGTTGGCTCTTTCATGCTCAGGTCGGCACAAAAGGCGGCCTGAAACATTTTTTCCCAATTTCAACACTGGAAAGGGACGAATAAATACTCCGTAGTAGAATATACACTAAGTATTATTGAGGAATGAAATTATGCAAAAAGAACGACCTCTGGGTGTTACGATTCTCGCTATCCTTGCTATCCTTGGAGCGATCAATGCATTGATTTATACGTTACAGATGCTGCATATCCTTCCGACCTACATCGGGGAAGTAGCATTCTTCCAGTTCAGCCTCATCGGCGCTCTGCTCTGGGGTTTCCTGTTCTTTATCTGGCTGGGGGTAGCCCGGATGCTATGGGAAGTACACCCCCAGGGATGGATGTTTATGGTGCTGATCGCATCGTTTGCCCTGATATATGCGATTATCTGCGTCATCGGGGCATCTTCATGGGAGGCGATGGCCCCGATGTTCATCGTCAGTGGACTCGTCCTGATCTACTGCCTGCTTCCTGGTACGAAAGAGGCCTTCGGGGTTCCTCGATAGGCCAAAAATCCCTTATTTTCATCGCTGGCAAAATCAGTGCTCATATTCAGGGTTGATCAACGATAACCTCCAACAAACATCGGGAAAAGGAGTAATTTGAGTGGTCTATACAAAGAGTACGTACCCAAGTATCAGTCCGAGAAGTAATCCGACGATGAATGCTCCTATGAGTCCAGAATACCCTGATCGTTTCGCCGGAGTCTCTTTTTGTTCTGGTGTCTGCAATTGATGCTTCATAGATACAATGTCTCGTTCGATTCGTTCTATCCGGGTCATAACGTTTGTTAATTACCACAGGGATCTCAAAATATTTTGCCTCTGGCTCCAGGGTCATGAAAGTGGGAGTGTTTCTGCCGGAAGATGAGACAAGGTCCTGCCTGAATATTCTGCAGGCAGCATCCTCCAAAAAGCTATTTGACACATTATCACTCCCTTACCTTCCGATTCTGTAATCATCGTTATCATCACTCACCGTACCAGGGTATCTGGTTGCCTTTGGCCTTCATGATTGTTCAGATCCCTGCCTTCAGCTGAGAGAGTCAGTCAGGTACTGCTCTTGAAATGAATCCGGTAGGTGAACTCTGCCTGGCATTGAAAGGGAAAGTATTTTAAAGTCGTTCTTAACATCGTAAATCGATTAGATTTTTCTGGTGGTATAATGGCATTTACCTACGAGGATTTGATAAAGATGGTCCGGGTCCCTCCCGGGAAAAAAATTGACATGAGAAAGGATTATGATCCTGGTTTTTCTGCGCCTGGGTGGACCAAGGAGGAGGCAAATCAGAAGCTGGAAGAGGGTATCCGGGCACTTGCCGAATGGCAAGATAAGCTCTATGCTGATGATTCCTATGCCATGTTGATCGTCCTGCAAGCCCTGGATGCTGCAGGGAAAGATGGGACGATCAAGCATGTGATGTCAGGACTCAATCCCCAGGGAGTGAATGTCACCAGCTTTAAAGCACCCTCATCTGAAGAGCTCAGCCACGATTATTTATGGCGTCAGTTCAAGGCACTTCCCGAAAGGGGTCATATCGGCATCTTCAACCGCTCCTACTATGAAGAGGTGCTGGTGACAAGAGTCCACCCCGAACTCCTCGATAACCAGAACCTCCCTCCCACTATCAATAAGAAAGGGATCTGGAAGCAGCGGTATCAGGAGATCAACAACTTTGAGAAGTATCTCGTTGACAATGGTATCATCGTGCTGAAATTTTTCCTTCATGTATCAAAAGACGAACAGAAAAAGCGTTTCCTGGAGAGGCTTACCCTCCCCGAGAAGAACTGGAAATTTTCAACATCGGATGTCAGGGAACGGCAGCACTGGGATGAGTACATCGATGCATACGAAGACCTCTTCAACCACACGAGCACGGTATGGGCCCCCTGGTACATCCTCCCGGCGGACCACAAATGGGTGACTCATCTGGCAGTAGCCGCGATCATTTATTTTACCCTGGCCGATCTGAAGGTATCCTACCCGACGGTAAGCGAAGAGAAGAAGGAGGAACTGCTCCTGGCAAAAAAGATGCTTGAGGATGAGGGAATCGGGAAGAAGGGTGAGAAAGAGGATAATGGGAGGCAGCCTGAAAAAGAGGATACTATGAGTAAGCCGGAGGAAGAGGGAGAGAAAAATAAGACAGGAAAAAAGGAAAAAGGAAAGAAACCGGGAAAAAGCAAAAAGAAGGGAAATAAAAAAGGAAAAAAATCATGAGGTCTCTTCAGGGGGTAGAAAGATGTTCAATCGAGATTACCGTTACGAAACCGAGATCAGGATTCTTTCATTCGATGTGAGGAGGAATAACCCGTATGCCTGATCCATCACCGCAAATCACTCCTACAGGCGGAATAAAACCGCCCTGGTATGCCCTGAGCAGGGAAGAGGTCGCGAAGGATCTGGGGGTATCCGTTGAAAAGGGACTGAGTGCCGCCGAAACTGTGGCCCGTATCGGGAAATATGGGAAGAATATTCTCGAGGAGGAGAAAGAGAAGCCCGCCTGGATTCGCTTCCTCGAGCAGTACAAATCCTACATGCAGATCGTCCTTGTCATCGCAGCGATCGTCAGCCTGTTCATCGCCGAATATTCGACATTTGTTCTCCTCCTCCTCCTGACGATCTTCAATGCTGCACTCGGCTTTCACCAGGAAGCGAAGGCTGCCGCCAGTGTTGCAGCCCTGAATAAGATGATGAAGATCATGGCGAAGGTGCGGCGGGATGGAAGCATAACCCAGGTGGAAGCCGACCAGATCGTTCCCGGCGATATTGTCATTGTCGATGCCGGCGACCGTGTTCCTGCAGATGGCCGGGTCATTGTTGCTGCGACACTCCAGATCGAAGAATCTGCCCT
>JAJRBU010000156.1 GCA_028679315.1 Methanoregulaceae archaeon | reverse complement strand
CTCCGCTGACCATCCTGAAAGGAGGGATGATGCGCATGTTGATCCGATTGGCTGACACAAGCTGGGGTCCGCAGTTTTTCGTCCCGACCATTTCGATCAAGCACTACTTCGGTCGCGTGCTGCTGCGGGAAAGTCTTGATGACGATCTGCTTAGGAAGGAACTGGAGGCGATGAACATCGAAGGGCAGCCCGTCGGCTTCCGCAATGGCTGGTACATCCGGAAAAAAGGGACTCAGACATGGATCAAGGTCGGAGAGTCGACAGCGCGGGAACACGATTTCGGGATTCGCCTGGACACGACGGAGCTCGAAAACGGAGCTTACCAGGTCCTCGGGTTCATGAGCGCGACGGTGAGAACGAAGGAAAGAGACGTCATCGTCTCGAGACAGAACATCGCCGATTTTGAAATCAGGAATTGAGTTGCTTCCGGGTCTGTCCCGTCTGTTCGGTCTGTTCCGTCGGGGCAAAGAGTCTGTCTGGTCTATCTGGTCTGTCTGGTCATTGCGAGGAGCGAAGTGACGAAGCAATCTAAAATATCTCAATCGTGGATTGCCCCGCCTCAGAACATCCACCCTCACCCCAACCCTCTCCCCTCAAGGGAGAGGGAGATTATGGAAGAGATTTGCTAGAGGCTCGGCTCGCAATGACTCTTTTTCTATTTTCTGATCCCGACGCCCGAAGCCGGAATCCCGAATCCCTCTTGTTCTTCACTTAGACACTCAGACACTATTTTTCGTCCCTACCCCCTGGTCCCTCGTCCCTTCTTCTTCGCGCAGCGGCTGCATTTCTTCCCCTTCGCCCGGCGTGGCCCTGCGATAAAGAAGGTTTTGCAATCGGGACATCCCCGCAGTTTATCCCGGTTGCCGCGAGCCCTCAGGAATTCGACAAGGGCGTAGACGAGGACGTTGTGATAGTACTCGTCTGCAAGGCCCGCGCGCTCCGTAAAATACTTTTCCTCGAAAAGGGGTTTCTCGTAGAGGGCCCCGTCTTCACTTACGGCCAGCTCCCGCCTGTTGACCATGTTGTATACTAGCAGCAGATCAAGCAGGACGTGGTTCCGGGACAGGGTTTCCGCCCCGATGATCTCATCGAGGATCATCCTCCAGCGCTCCTGCAGCTCGGTGAGAACCTCCTGCTCGGCCTGGATGCTGTTGTAGAAAGCCGCCATCTTCTGGGCCTCGTGAGTCCTCTCGGGCGGGATTGCCCGCCGGACCGCAAGGATCCGATCCCCCAACTCGATAAACTCTTTCATGCTGGCAAGGAGTTGCTCTTTTACCTCGTCCATCTCCGTCGAGAGCGGGGCACGATCGTCGAACATCTCCGCGACCTCCTCGAGCCATGCTCCCTCCCCCGTCCCGACGGGCACCCGGAAGATATCCTCCTCGTAGGGGTTCTCTTTGTCCCACTTCGGCTCCAGGGGCTGGATCTTGAAGGTCAGCACCCTGTTGCCGTCATAGTCATAGGACGCAAGCGAAATGTTGCAGGGCAGATTGTTGATGACCGAAAGCAGCCTGCGCTCCTCGAGCAGGAGCCCCACCAGCTCCCTGTCGCCCGCCGACAGGGAATCCTCGAAGAGCTTCAGTGTCGGGTAACGGCCGAGTGCCTGATCCAGGAACTCGTGCCCGAAGCCGAAGGCTGCTGCGGCGCCCCGGATGAACACGGTGCCGGCCTCCTCCGCCGTCGAGGCATTCACGAAGTCCACAATGAGTTTCCCGAATAGCTGATCCTGCTTTCCCTTCATGCAAGTCTCTCCACACGTGATCGATGAGGTTCGAACCATAAAACACTCCGACGGCCTTTTCAAGGCCCAATCTCGCTTCCGTTACTCCCGCCATGCCCGCTTGTACGAAAAAAAGCGTTTGGCTCTTTCCTGCCATCGCCCTGCTCGGGAACGCATGCCGGGTTCAGATGGCACATGATCCTGGCACGGCCTTTGCTGTTGAGGGAATTCGGCGCAGCCAACACACCGGCTGAATGAATCTTATCGCGGAAATCGACCTGATCTGGGCAGATGCGCCACGGGGGGGGGCAGCAGGTCCTTGCGGCGTGCGGTTGCAAGCACGACGCGATCCGTAATGGACGCACATGCTGCCGCAGAGGATCAAAAAAACTATTTTTCTCGTCTGGCTTGTCGGGGCCCTGCTTTCTATCCTGTCCTGGCACCAAACGGTCTTTGCCGCCGAGGAGACAATCACCGCCCGGTCAGCAGCTAAATTCGCCCTCGGGATTCTGGCATCTGCTGCCGTGCACGAAGGGGCACACGCCCTGGTTGCAGCGGCAACGGACACCAGCATGACCTGGAAAGTCGGCAACTACAACCAGCCCCTTGCATTTACGGAAAACGCCAGCAGCGATTCAAAAGGTGTCGCCGTCTACTCGGCAGGCCTGATCGCGCAGCTGATCTGCTCCGAGATCATCCTGGATGTGGATTCCATCGACAAGGATGACGCCTTTGTGCGGGGCATGATGACGTGGAACGTCCTGAACCCCATCCTCTACGCCCTGGACTACTGGGTAGTCCGGGTCTCCAACAAGCAAAACGGCTATTCCTATCAGGGCGACCTGGAGGGGATCGAACATTACTCAAACGAAAGAACGGCTCAGGCCTTTGCCATCGGCATCACCGCCGTCGCCGCCTTCCAGGGCTACCGGTTCCTCAAGACCCAGGACTGGGCACCGGACTGGCTGAAGGCCGCACCGGACAATGTCAACGTCCTGCCCCTGCGCAGCGGCGGCGCCATGCTGACCTACGAATTGCGGTTCTGAACACACCCCTGACGCTGCCAACAG
>JAJRBU010000144.1 GCA_028679315.1 Methanoregulaceae archaeon | reverse complement strand
TTATATTTACCGGTGGCGAACGCGGGTGGGTGGGCGATGTCCCGAGAATGCAGCTTGCTGTTGACAGGATCAAAGCCCTCCGCTGGAAACCTCAGCTTGGTTCACGGGAAAGCATACGTATTGCTGTCAGAGATATGCTTGCGGAACGATACTAACAACGATGACGGCGCACACACGAAATCATACAGTACTCCAAATACAGTGATTCCATGAAGTATATCGTAATTCTTGCCGACGGTATGGCAGATGAACCGCTCGAGCAGCTTGGGGGTAAAACTCCTCTCGAATATGCGAAGACACCGAGCATGGACCGGATGGCAAAAAACGGTGCATGTGGAATGTTACGGACAATCCCTGAGGACTTCGAGGCGGGAAGCGATATTGCCAATATGGCCATCCTTGGATATAGCCCCCGGAAATATTATACGGGCAGGGGGCCGCTCGAAGCGGTCAGCATGGGAATCGAGATTGCCGCGGATGATGTCGCATATCGCTGTAACCTGGTGACCGTGGAAAACGGTATCATGGTCGATTTCTCAGCGGGCCATATCTCCAGTCCCGAGGGCACATCCCTGCTGGCATCACTCCAGCAGGAGATTCCCGAAATCCTGGTACGTGCAGGAATCAGTTACCGGAACCTGCTGGTCGTCCACCATGGAAGTGGCGTTGTTTCGACACCTCCCCATGATATCGTTGGCAGGGAAATTGCAGGCTATCTGCCTGAAGGAGATGATGCACCTCTTCTTCTGAGATGTATAGAAAAAAGCAGGGAAGTGTTTACTGACCATCCGGTGAACGATGCCCGGCGGCGTGCAGGTCAACGTCCAGCCACCTGCATCTGGCCCTGGAGTGGAGGACGAAAACCTGTATTTCCTCCTTTCGAAGAGAAATACGGGAAGAAAGGGGGGGTGATCTCAGCAGTTGACCTCCTGAACGGCATCGCCCGCTGCGCAGGTATGGAGATCATCACAGTTCCTGGTGCCACTGGTTATCTTGATACCGATTACACTGCAAAAGGGAGGTACGCCCTCGAAGCGATCAGACGTCTTGACTTCCTGTATCTCCATATCGAAGCGCCCGATGAAGCGGGACATCTGGGAAATATTGAAGAAAAAGTGCGTGCGATTGAGCGGGTAGACAGTGTTGTCGGGATGATCCTTGAGGAGTTTGATGGCGTGCTGGCGGTGCTCCCCGATCATCCGACTCCGATTAACGTCAGGACACATACCCGTGACCCTGTCCCCTTTGTTGTGCTGGGAAAAGGGAAGGATACGACAGAACATTTTTCAGAACGGGAGGCACGCTCCGGTCTGTTTGGAACAACAAACGCAGAAGATTTCCTCAACTTCCTCTTTTCATGAGTAGTGCGGCATCAGACCCCTGCTTCATCATCGTTTTCAGTGGGGGTAACTTTCATCATTTGCCGCATTCTCAAACGGATACTATTAATTGTTTATCTTATAATGGTTCGTCATGCCTCCCGCCTTCGCGTAACTATGCCGATGAGCGTCTTAGGCAAGGCAATGGAAGCGTCCTGTTGTTGGAGCTACTGAGTTCCCCAGTAGACTAAAACATACACTTCCCGGTGGTTTACCATTACCAGAATGACGAGAATCACAAGAAAAGCAGGTCTGACCAGATGATAGATCAAGAACGACGATCACATCGATATCAATGTCGAAACACTTCGCCGGACAATTTTTCAGCGCTGAATGCAAATGAGATCTCAGCCCAGGCTTTATCGATCAGACTTCGGTAGTATTGGAGATCGAAGGAGTCGGCATACCATGCAGGTTTAACCTGGTATCGCCTGGCATCCGTCACTACATACTGGATCTTCATACCCGGTGCAATTTCAACTCCACTGTCGCGATATGCCCGGACTGCCGCCCCTTCAAGGCAATGATGGGCGTATGTGAGCCTGCTGATTCGTCGCGTGATCGCCATCGATTTCGGATCTGTGGCTGGCAGGGTATCGAGCGTCTTCCGGAAGATATTTTCGACCTGCTCTTTTCTCTCTCCCAGTTCAGCGATACTTTTTGCTCCTGCCATAACTTCCAGCATCTGACGTTGCACCGTGCGGATAAACTCCGGAGTATCATGCTTTCGCGCTGCGATCCCACGGACTTTAATATTTCCATCAGAGAGCCTGCCGAAATACCGGTTATACGCACCCATTCCATCATTCATGGGTTCGAAAACAATCCACTCGAAGTGCTCAACTTCAGAGAGCAGGCCAGTCTCACGTTCTACCCGTTCCTTCAGGACCGTAATCGGTGATCCCTGGAGCCACAGGCAATCCACAATCCCATGAAGAACGGTGAAATTCATCTTCTCGGCAATATCCTTGGCCTGCATCAGGATTTCCCGGGACCGCCGGGTGATCCCTTCGTGGACTTCAATCCTGCCAAACTTTGCATTTTTATAGCCCGTGTATCCGAAACAGGTGACCAGCATCCATTTCAGGATCGAGTCGATACCAGCGAGATTGGGGTAGGTCGTCTTCAGGCGTTTCGTGGTAATTCGCAGATCCAGGAGGGGATTGAGCACAGCAGGGAGGAATCCCTGACGCTCAGGGTGTCCTATGGTTTCTGGTGACAGGTTGGACTTGACGATAATCGAGGGATACATGGAGGTAAAATCGAGCTCTTCGACATTTTCATAAATTCCCGGGACTGGCTGGAACATCATTCCTCCCCGGTCTCCACCCTGGAGCGTCGTGATATACCGTATTAACTCCGGGTCGCTTTTTCGGAATGGGACAGCAATCCCTCTCTTTACCGCTTCATACACCTCGTAGGAGCTGATGAGGGTACCAGGTGTGAACCTCGATACGAGATTCGGGGAGAGCCCGGAGATCCGTGAGGCCATAAGAACACCAGCCAACCCTCCTTCTTTGAAGACAAACGACTGTTCGGTATCGATAAGTATCCGGCCATCAGGAATGAGTGCAGACGCCTTGTGCTCC
>JAJRBU010000017.1 GCA_028679315.1 Methanoregulaceae archaeon | reverse complement strand
GAATACAGCACTGACACCGGAAAAGACCTCACGATCCGGTCGCAGGGGAAGTACCTGATCGAGTTCTCCGGAAATGAGCTCTCCGCCCAGGTCCAGATCAGGGTACCAAAGGAAGGCAACCCGGCCGGATCGCCCCTGAAAAAGATGTCCTGCACCTTCTAAAACGGGGGCAATATACCTCTTTTTTATGCGACAATGCCTCCGGCATTTTCATTCTGTATGTGTGGTACACGCGAAGTCATGTGGTTTTTATTGAGAATCTGACTTCCCGGGTCCTCCTCGTATGAGACTCCATTGAGCGGTATCAGGTGCCAGTCAGGCAGGATCGTCCCTCCCGAGATATTCCAGATCCTCGAGTTTGTTGATGTTGGTAAACGTCGAAAGGTCCGGATCAATGGCCTGGATCTGCCCTATGGGGACATACGTAACGTTGAGGTGTTTTACCAGGGAGCGGAGGGAGAGCGAAGGGGGATGTTCAAGGTACCGTTGCAGGGGGGCCTTCCGGTACACTGCATGGAGCGGCTCGAGCATCTCCGTGTCCCATGACGGGATCGCAGCATCATAGTCCCCCAGGGCCTCAAACAGGGCTGCAACAACCCGGGTATCGATGCAGGGCATATCACAGGCACAGACAAAGAGCTGATCGCCCCGGCTTGCCGCAACCCCTGCATGGAGTCCTCCTATCGGCCCGATCCCTCTCCTGATATCATGGACACACCGGGCCGTGTAGAGATGGGAGAACCGTTCGCAGTGCTCTTCGTCTTTCGCGACAAGGATGATCTCGTCCACTGCAGGCTGGAGGGCTTCGATCAGACGCTCGATGAAGGTCTTTCCCAGGTACTTGAAGAAATACTTCTCCATGCCGTTTACCCGCCGGGCTTCTCCACCGACAAGTACGATGGCCGATCTCACGCTGATCCTCCGTTCCAAGCTCGAGGTCTCATAACGCGAACGTCCCGTTCGGGCATAAGCGTCCGCATTCTTCCGGATCCATGCCATCCCTGCCAGCCTGTGCCGTGCAGGGATCTGCTCCCCTGTGGCCTGACCCAGGTCCCAGGCATCATCATCAGTCCTCAGTCCTTCTCCTACTTTGTCGTTTGCCCTTGTGTTCCATTGCAAGAAGGTCTTTTTTTATCGCAGGATCAGGGGTGAAGCCGCCAATGCCGCCCCGGGCTACCACCCGGTGGCAGGGGATGATGAGCGGGAGGATATTCCTCGAGAGGGCCTGCCCGACCACCCTCGGAGTCGTTGCCGCCCGTTCTGCAATCTCCCCATAGGTTGCCGTCTCACCGTAAGGGATCTGCCGCACTTCCTCGTAAATCCGTGCATACTGTTCCCCGGGAGGAGGTGTTCCACAGGTCAGCGCAGAGAGGTCGCTGATCCTCCCGGAAAGGTACCGGGTAATGGGAACAGGGACCGGTCCACTGACCGGGGTACGGCTGAACCGGACCTGGTACACCGTATCGCCTGACCAGCGGACAAGGACATACCAGAGGCCAAACCGGGCCGAGCCCTCGATCACTTCCATCGCTTCATCGCCTCCCCGAACGATTCTGCCGTGCATTCTACCAGTTCCTCCCTGATCCAGGCAGGGAGGCCGGCCTTCACCCGCGGTTCCAGGAACCGCTTCTCACCAAATACGAGGATGCCACGCTCTTCGGGAGTCCGGATTACCCTTCCCACCGCCTGCTCTGCACGATTCAGAGCGGGAAGGGTATACGAGATGAACTCGCCGTCCGGCCCGAACTTATGCCGGAAATAATCGATTGTCATCTTTCTTACCTGGTTATAGGGGGCAAGGGGGAGGCCGATCACCATGGCGCCGGAGAGGAGTTCTCCCCGGTAATCGAGCCCCTCGCTCCATTTCCCCCCTGCAACAGCAAAGAGGATCCCGGACTTCCCGCAAGAAGGGAGCGAGAGGAACGTCTTGAGAGCCTCCCCGGCATCCCTCGAATCCTTCGGCTCGATGATCAGGTTCCGGGAGGCAAGGATATCGGAGAGCATCCTGGCATAGGTGTCAAGGATCTGGTAGGAGGGGAAATAGACTGCGATGTTCCCCTTCAGCCGGGCGAAATGCCTGATGTACTGGGCGATCCGGGCAGAGTTCTCCCGGTTCTCACGCATCGAGAACGCGGTCGTGATATCCCCTGCGCAGAGGATCATCCGGTTCTTCTTCGGAAACGTGTTCGGGAGCGAACAGCTGACCACCGGCAGATCGCCGAAGAAGTACCGCTGGTAAGAATCGAGCGGGGAGAGAGTGCCGGAGATGAGGATGGTACAATGGTGGGAGAGCGCAAGATCCCGGAGCCGGTCGGAAGGATCGATGCTCCGGACCTCGAGTACGATATCCGTCTCCTCTTTCCGGTATACCGTCAGGTATCCTGGATCCGTCGAGGAGCAGGAGATCCGGAAGAGAAACGCGGTGAGGGTCTCGGTGGCACTCGTGAAGTACTCCCCCGCCATCATGTTCTTCTCCCTGATGTACTCACTGATCTTCATCAGGTCTTCAACGACCTCCGACATGTCCTTATAGAGTGAGCCACGCACCACCATCCTATCAAAGATGGCAGGATCGAACCAGTCCTCGGTCTCGTGGGAGTTCTTCAGGCCCTGCATGAAGAGAGCGATATTTGCAATGATCTGGCCGATGGCAGCTGCCCCCTTGAGGTGACGGCGGATGCCGGAAATCTCCCGGTCAGCCTGGGCGAGGACCAGTTCCCCGACAACGACGTTCATAATCCCGGTCATCACCTCGCCGCAGTTATGGGCCTCATCGATCAGCAGCATCACCTCTGCCGGCTCGATCCCGAGCGAGCCATAGAGCTGGTTCCGTATCTCCTCGTCAAAGATATGGTGGTAGTTGACGATGACCACATCAGACCGCTGGGCGGCAAGTAGGAGCATCTCATATGGGCATATCCCGGCACCGACATCGCGGAGCTCGCCCGGGCGCGAGAGTTCCCGCGAGATACGTTCCGCCTTGGCTTTGAGCGGGGTGGAGGGGACCATCCGGAGACTGCTTCCCTCCCCGGTAAGAAACACCCTGCTCCGGATATAGTAAGGGCAGATGACCGGGTGCTCCTCATCGAGTTTTCGTATCTGCTGGGTGATGACCGGATCTTTTGAGGGTACGAGCGATCCCTTCTCTGCCCTCTCCCGCATCAGGCTGGTCGATACAGCCTTGACCCCCTCGCACCGCCGGTAGATATCCCCCTGTCCGGGAAGCATGCAGAGGCTCCGCTTCCCGATCAGGTACGAGTAGGAGATCGAATGTTTCTTCTTCCGGATCAGTTCAAGTTCCCTGATGAACGTGTTCAGCTGACTGATGGTCCGGACCGCGACAAAGATCTTCCTCCCGGAGCGCTCAGCGAGGAGGGCGGCGACCACGCTCGATTTTCCGCTCCCTGTCGGGGCATCGATCATGGCGATGCCGCCTTCCCGTGCGCATGCTGCCACACGCTCCAGCATCTCCTTCTGGTACGGGCGGTAGGACTCGTACGGGAAGAAGGCGTCCAGATTCTCCATTACCTACTCTTTGTCCCGGACTGTTTTTTATTCTTCCAAAGGAGAATCTCTACCATATGGCGATCCATCCCATCGACTACCGCTATGGAACCCCTGAGATGCGTGCAGTCTGGACCGAGGAGAACCGGTTTGCCTGCATCGTCAGGGCCGAGGCAGCCCTGGCACGGGCAGGTGCCGATTTCGGGCTGGTTCCCGGGGTAGCTGCCAGTCTTATCGGGCAGAACGCAAGACGGGCATCTCTCTCCCGGGCAAAAGAGATCGAGGCCGAGATCAACCATGATATGATGGCGATCGTAAAAGCAGTCGCTGAGGTGTGCGGGGAGGCCGGGGGATGGGTGCATTACGGGGCAACCTCAAACGACATCCTTGACACGGCAACAGGGCTCCAGCTGAAGGAATCGCTTGCGATCCTCGATGCAAAACTCCGGGGCCTCCTTGCCGTCCTGCTGAAACGGAGCCATGATACCCGGTATCTTGTCTGTGCTGCCCGGACGCACGGCCAGATCGGGGTCCCGACCACGTACGGCCTCCGGTTCGCGATCTGGGCGGCCGAGACGGCGCGGCACCTTGACCGGTTGTCAGAGATCACCCCCCGGGTGGCGGTCGGGCAGCTGACCGGCGCAGTGGGAACACAGGCAGCCCTGGGGGAGAAGGGGATGGAGATCCAGGACCGGATGATGGAGATCCTCGGGCTCGTCCCAGTGGAGGTATCAAACCAGGTGATCGCACGCGACCGGTATGCCGAGTACTTCATGTTCCTTGCCAATGTGGCGACGACCCTTGACAAGATCGGGATCGAGATCCGGACCCTGCAGCGGAGCGAGATTGCCGAGGTCGAGGAGGCCTTCGGAAAGAAGCAGGTCGGGTCGAGCACGATGCCCCACAAGAGAAATCCCATCAGGAGCGAGCAGGTCTGCGGGCTTGCACGGGTCATCCGGTCGTCAGTCGAACCCGCCCTCCAGAACAACACCCTGTGGGATGAGCGTGATCTCACGAACTCCTCCTGCGAGCGGGTGCTCTTTCCCGAGGCGACAATCCTCGCCGACCACTGCATCAGGCTGCTAACTGGGGTGCTTGAAGGGCTGGTCATCCGTGAAGAGAATATCCGGAGGAACCTCGACCTCCTCCACGGAGTCAACATGGCTGAGTCGGTCATGATCGCGCTTGCAGGAAGGGGGATGGACCGGCAGGAAGCACACGAGCT
>JAJRBU010000055.1 GCA_028679315.1 Methanoregulaceae archaeon | reverse complement strand
TCGTCGTGGTCGGCGTCATGCTCGTGGTGAGCGCGGAGCGGCTCGCCCGGCGCCGCTCCGACGCCCTCGTCGAGGAGCAGCTCCTCACCGAGTCGTCCCAGGCCGAGCACTGACCCCCGGGTCGTCGTCACTGAAGGTGGCCCTGGTTGCTTCTTGGGCAACAAACGCCACCCTCATCAGGCCGTCGCAGGCGTTCCCCGGGTGCTGGTCTTCCCGAGCGACGAGCAACGCGCCCGCGAGCTGCTGCAGTCGTCGTCCGGCTGAGCACTGCAAGTTGTTGCCAAGCCGCACGCAAGCAGCTGACGGAACCGTGCTCCTCGACCCCAGGTCCAGACACCAGTTCCGAGGAGCACACCCATGCCTCACCACCGCCTCACGAGGGCACCCCGCGTTCAGGCGCGTCGCCGACGACGAGTCGCGTCCATGGCCTCGATCGCGATCGTGGCCACCACGGCTGGACTGCTGACGGCACCGTCGGCCTTCGCTGGCGGCAACGTGATGTCCTTCTCCGACGGCAGCGACCACAAGTCGTTCGGCGCCAACGGGGTCGTGACCATTGATGGCAGCATCACCTTCGACGATGGGTGCGGCACCGGAGGGGTCGACGACTTCGTCTACCCGGCGACCGACGTCTACATCGTGCAGTCTGGCTCTGCGGCACCCGGCGCCACCCTGACCGACGCTGGCGGCGAGGGTCCCAACACGATCGTCGGCACCGGCTCGGGGGCCTTCCTCGGCGAGCTCATCGCGGTCACCACGCCGTCCGGTTCGCTGGGCGACGGACAGTACGACGTGGTCTTCGACACCTGTCAGGACGGCGTCGTCGGTCCCGGCGACGCCGTCTTCGCCGACGCGATCACGGTCGACGTGCCGGACGGCCAGGTGCCGCCCGTCGACGCCTCCCTGCGCCAGCTCAAGGACACCGCGCGCGAGGAGTACAGCCAGTGGCTGAAGACGCACATGGCCCTCACCGCGCTGTTCAAGTACGACAAGGCCAAGTCCATCGCGTCCTGCATCCTGGCCCCGACCAGCGACTGCCTCTCCGGCATCCTGCTCAAGCTGTACGCCCCGAAGAGCCCGCTCAAGGCCGCCACCAGCTGGATCCAGACCGCCACCCTCAAGCTCGTCGCCAACCAGGCCAAGCACTACGGGGCCATCTGGCACGACCCGCCGGACCCCGCCTTCGCCACCCCGACCACCCTGGCACCGGTGGAGCTGCTCGAACCCCCGGCGACCGGGGGTGCGGTGGCCGACGCCCTGGGCGCGACGCTGGCGCCGATGGCGAACGAGTCGGCACTGTCCGAGGCGCTGCTGCACGCGCTGGAGCGGTACCAAGGCGCTGAAGCTGCGGGGGACGCCGGGTGGGCGCTGGTCCAGGCCCGCGCGGTGCGGGACCTGTCCACCGAGCTGCGCACCCAGCTCACCAGCAGCCCCGAGCTGCAGCAGTTCCGCGATGCCATGGCTGCCACCATCGACCAGGTCGTCGCC
Source organism: Methanoregulaceae archaeon (assembly GCA_028679315.1). Classification (GTDB taxonomy): domain Archaea; phylum Halobacteriota; class Methanomicrobia; order Methanomicrobiales; family Methanospirillaceae; genus UBA9949. Next base: position 1,733 of record JAJRBU010000055.1, on the reverse strand, counting down.
AGCGCGCAGCAGGGTGCCGCGCTGGCCAACCGAGTGCGCACCATCGGCTTCACCCCCGACGAGCGGCGCACCCTGCTAAACCACGGCCTCGGCACGGCCGACATCGCGGCGCTCGAGGCGGGCTTCGTCGCCGACGGACCGCAGGTCGTGCCGACCGGCGACGATCTGGTCGCCCAGCTCGACGCGCAGCTCGCGGCACAGGCCGGCCTGGCCGACGCACTGGCCGCATCGGCAGCCGGCTGGACCGACGTGGTCACTGCCCTGGAGCAGCGCACGGCGGCTGCGGCCCCGGCGGCCTCCGCCGGCGGCCCCTACCTGGCCGCGAGCGGCCAGGTGACCCTGGACGCGACCGGCTCCGCGGCAGCGACCGGCTCCACGCTCACGTCGTACGCCTGGGACCTCAACGGTGACGGCAGCTTCGACGACGCGACCGGTCCGACGCCGACGGTGACGCTCCCCGCGGGTCCGTCGCGGACGGTCGGTGTGAAGGTGACCGACGACCACGGCGCATGGGCCGTGGGCTATGCCCACGTCACGGAGTCCGGCGGCGATCGGGCCCCGGTCGTCGCCTCGAGCAGCCCGGCCACGGCCGTCACCGTCAACTCGGGAGCCAACCAGACGTTCACCGTCCAGGCGAGCGACCCGGACGGGGATCCGCTGCACTACTCCTGGACCGTGGACGGCGCCCCTGTGACCGGAGTGGACACCCCGAGCTGGAGCTACCAGCCGACCGACTCCGACGTGGGCGAGAGGGTGCTCACCGTCGTGGTCAGCGGCGCGCGGCTCGGCGCCGTGCACAGCTGGGTGGTCTCCATCACCAAGCCCGACGCGGATGGCGACGGCTGGACGGCTACACCGGACTGCAACGACGCCCGCGCCGACGTGCACCCCGGGGGCTGGGAGCGCCTCGGCAACGGCACCGATGACGACTGTGACCCCTCGACCCCCGACGCGCCGCCCGGCGGCCTCACCGGCGATGTCTGGTCGTGGGGCAACGCCCAGGGTGTTGGGCTGCCGATCGGCAGCACGCCGGTCTACTACAGCCCGGTGCCAGTTCCTGCACTCGCCGGGGCTCGCCAGGTGGACAGCACCCACGCCGGCGGCTACGCCGTCATGGGGGACGGCACCGTTCGGTCCTGGGGCCAGAACTACGGCGGCAGCCTGGGCAACGGGACGCAGACCCAGTCCTATGCCCCAGTCACCGTGGCCAACGTCGGTGGTGGCGGCCAGCTCAGCGGCGTGACCGGGCTGCAGGCGGACTTCAACCACGTCCTGGCGCGGCGAAGCGACGGCAGCGTGGTCGCGTGGGGGGCGAACGAGAACGGACAGGTCGGCGACGGCACGACCGTGTCCGCCCGCCCCTACCCGGTTCAGGTCGTGGACACGACCGGCCAGCCGCTCAACGACGTCGTCGCCGTCGCCACCGGTGAGCAGTCGTCGTCGGCGGTGAAGTCCGACGGCACGGTCTGGACCTGGGGGGTGAACGCCTGCGACGGCCTGGGCACGCTCACGAAGGCCGCGGTGGCCACTGCCAACCCGTTGTTCGGCAACGGCGTCGTCCAGCTGGAGACCGGAGACAGCGCCTTCACGCTGGCCCGCAAGGCGGACGGCTCGGTGTGGGCGTGCGGCGGCGCCTCCTACCTGCTCGACCGCGGAAGCGGCTCGCTCACCCTCGACCAGGTGGAGACCCCGCATCCCATGCAGCACTTCGGCCCCGGGTCGAAGATCGTGGA
>JAJRBU010000251.1 GCA_028679315.1 Methanoregulaceae archaeon | reverse complement strand
TCACACACCCTGACCCTCGAGGCAGATCCCCTGTTTGCGCCCGGACCGCTCCGGGTCGCCCAGGCTGCACTCAAGGGGGTTCTTTCCATCACCCTCTGATTTTTCAGCGAATTCACGATTTCCGGTCAGGATGGTTCTCTGGTCCCGGTTCCCGGATTACCAGACCGAGGATGATCCCAATCCCGCCGGCCACCGCGATCAGCACCCCGGCCGTTTCCACGATCCCGGCATACCGCCCGGCAAACTCCCCGGCCATGAATACGAGTATCCCGATGGCGAAGGCGGTAGCGCTCTGGACAATGACCTGGGAAATCTCCGGTCACCAGCCCTTTTCCTTATACCGGGCACCGGGTGCGTACTTCCTTGCGAGAGCCTTGACCTGCTCGAAGTTTTCCTGGGTGCAGTAGAGGGCGAACGGGAAGATGAGGAATTTCCGGTAGAAGACGAGGGACCGTTCTTTCGGATACACGGTGATGTTCCGGATCTCGTCCCACCTCATGAAGTCCATCTCCCGGCTGATATTGATCAGGCTCCCGCCCGCTCCCGAGAGGGATCCCCCCACGGCAGTCCCTGCGAGGGTGGACCGGTTGATGATTTTCGATCCTTTTCCGGCCCGGTAACCGACCCCCTCCGGGGTTACCGCAAAGTCAGTTGTCAATCCACCTTTTGTGAAGAACTGGATTGCGGCTGCGATAAGTAACCCAAGGAGGATGAAGAAGACCATGATACCAAGGATGTATGGAGCTGCTGCGATCCCGGCATCGACATCTAAAATGAACAGGAAGGCCAGGACAAGGAGACAGGATATCACAAAGACCATGATGAGCTGGGTCACAACCGGCCTGCTGGTGATGACCGGGGATTTGGTTGTCCAGAATAGATAGTCTTCCGGCAGGTCGTCCCGGCTCCCGCCCTTCTCCTGTCCGTTCCCGCAGGAAGGGCAGAAGGCTACTCCTTCCTTCATCTCTGCTCCGCACGTTCCACAGTAGGGCATGGATCCACCTTAGTAGGGAGTATATACCCCTTCTTTGGTATAAAAAAAGGCTGATTTATCCCCCGGGTCAGAAGAATTCCATCAGGTACTCTGCCGGGATCTCGACGGTCACCTGTGCCGAGACAGAGCTCTTCCCCGCCGAGGCCGTGACGGTGATCAGCACCGGGCTCTTTGCGATTTGGGATACGAGGGCGACACTGGTCTCCACAGAGCCGTTGCCGGAGACCGGCTGGACCAAGAGCCCCTCATTTCCGGCAGGGACCGTGAGCGTGATCCCGGCCTCCGGGGCGGGTGCGGGCGGGTTTTCACCGACAATCTTCCATGCAGTCACCTTCAAGTGAGCGGGCGCCTCCGGGGTGATGGTCAGGTGGTCGGTGCTGAGCTGGAGGATGTAGCGGACCTTCTCCGGCTCCTTCTCCTTCTTCTTTTTATCCCCGGAATCTGGTTTCCCTTTCCCCCCGGCAAGCTTCTTTGCCCCGATTGCCAGTCCCCCTCCGATGACAGCGATGGCACCGATGATCACGATCCAGGAGTTGTCGTCGGATTCAGGGGATACACTACCACCAGATGATGTGGGAACTGCCCCTCCCCCGCTGGAGCATGAACCAGTGGCAAAGCCCTGGACGGCATTGGTGATGAATCCCAAAAAGTAGGGGCTCACACCAATGTCCAGAACGAATTCAAAGCGGTTATGGGCGGGGTCATAGATGAGGAAGGTATAGTCGACCAAAGGTTTCCATTCTCCCTCCCCACTGATCGATACCCACCACCAGGAGTACTTTACCTCCATGTCGACATGGTTGACCCACGTCCCCTCGCAGGTATGGTACTTTACCACTTTGACCTCATCGATCCTGCGCACTTCGTCTCCCTCCAGCAGGTAGGCGAGGTAATCTCCCTTTGCAGTCTCTATTTCGGCATCGGTCGGCAGGCGGGGCCAGGGCTGCTGGTGGGAGTCCAGGTACCCGCTGCAAGGCGGGACTCCTTGGGGGGGTGTTACCTCGGGAGCCCAGTGGCAGAGGGCGCTTGTAGGCATGATGACCAGTATGACACAGAGAAGTAACAGCCAGGTTCGACAGCTCATACACCCTTGGTCGGTAGGACTATGGAAAAATATGTCGTTCCTGTTTTCCCTGGCAGATTTCATTCTTTATCATAGATAGCCGCCATAACCTGGACTCACATACGGCTAATCGGGTATTCCCTCCCTGGAGGGTCATTTTCGAAACCGATTTTATCTCTTGCGTGAGAGTAGTGCTGTACATGACGAGTGCCGGATGTAACGCCTTCATGGCATGGGGTGGTCTTCTTCCCCGCTTCAGATCAGGGAATGCCTTATGGTAGCGCTGACCTTTCCCTACGAACCTGATTCGGGCAGCGTGGGGGCGGTGACGGTCAGGTCCCGGATCCGGATTGCCGGCGGGGACCCGGTGCTCCTGAAGGACCGTATCGAGGCGACCCTTGAACCTGGTTCAGGCTGGGAGGGACTGGTGGTTACATCCGGGCACCAGCTGATGGACGGGAGGCGGGCTGCCCGGTTCGAGGCATCGCTTTCAGATGGCATGTCTCTTGCAAAATTCGGGGAGCTGGTTCTCCCGCGAAAACCGGTCCGCATCAGGGTCACCCTGACGCCCGATATCCAGGTCCCCGCCCCCGGCATCCCTGTCCCTGTCGAGGCCCCGGTTCCAGTGCAGACACGGGTGGTCTCTATCGCCATACCTCATATCCATCCGGGGACGATCGAGCTCGATGCGTTTGCTCTTCCGGACGACGAGTCCGGCCGTCCCCGCGGTGGAATCCGGGCACGGGTCCGGTTCCCCTCCATTGTCAAACCGACTGCCGATGAACTCCGTGCGGTTCAGCAATCGATCGCCTTCACTGAGACCGGAGGGCAGTCTGCAGTCGAGGCAGGGGCAGTGCAGAGAGAGAGCGATGGCGGGGTGATACGCGAGTATACAGCCCTGGCCTCAAGGGAAGTGATGGACAGGGCACGGGTCATGGTGGAGGTCACCACGACTGTTTGTGGCGTGCTCATCCGGTCATCCGGGCAGCTCTCCTTTGCCATCAAGAGGACATTCCAGCCCTATATCGTCCCCCATTCCCTCTCCCTCACCCCTTCCCACCCTGCTTCCTTCACAGCGCTTGTCCGCGAATTGCTATCAGACGGGCAGGAGGTCGAGGTGCCTGGTGCACTGGTCGCTGTCACCGTCCCCTCGTCAGCGGCAGGATTCCTCTCTGTCCAGCCGAATACTGCGACCGGGACGCTCTCTGCGACCGTCTCCCAGCTGAAAGCCGCTACCCTGGCGACAGTCCCCTGCCCGGTCTCGTTTCAGGTGGGAAAGGATCGCTACGATGACGCACTCACGGTCTTAACCGGGCAGAAGGCGGGGCTGCTCGATGTGGAGTTCGTCCCCCTTGAAAAGACTGCCATAAACCCGTTCCTTTCAGGTGATTCGGTCACGCTCCGTGCCCGGGCTGCCTCCGGCAAGGCTGCCATCTCGTTTGCCCGGGGATCGACGGCTCAATGGCTCGATGACCCGAGCGTCGCGGTGCCGACCGGGGACGGCTGGGTTGCCGTGCGTGTTGAGGCAACGCCCCCGGACCCCGGATCCCGGGGAATGCCCCCGGAATCAGAGCCAATGGTTGTCACAGCCTCGGAGAACGGAGCGGTGATCGCAGAAGAGGTCATTCCAGTATGCCTTATCTCTCCACCATTGCTCGATGCCTCCCCTGATGAGATCAGGATCCTTGCCGGCAGGGAGAGGGGAGCAGAGGTCGTCCTCTCCCTCCATGGCGAAGCCCCGGGTTCCTGGAAGTTCGTGCTGGAAGAGGAGGAGGACGCATCGCGGTATCTCTTCATCAGCGACCCGGTCATCGAGGGATCGACCGCGAGGTTCAGGATCACGTTCTGTGGTGAGGAACCTCCGGATGTGAAGGATGTCGGCCCCTCAAGCTGGCAGACCGTGTTTACCCTCCATTCCCGTGCCTCGGACGGGACGACCGAGATCGAGGGACCTAACGTGAAGGTGCTGGTCCTCCGCGAGGGTCTCTTTGTCGAGAAGATCTTTGCCGTTGATGAGAAGAACCAGTACAAAACGAGCGACCGGATGACCGTGCTTCCCATCAGGGTAGACCTTCCGACCGAGGACCGGAAACGGGTCGCCAGAGTGAAGCTGGTCGCCATGGTCTGGAATGGGACTGAGCTCGTCCAGGATGAGGAGGCGGTCCGGGGAGACAACCTCTCCTGGGATCCCCCTGTCTGCACTGCTGAGGACTGCCGGATGTGGGAAAGTATCTTTTCGGTCCTGAAGGCACGGATAGTCGCCACTGATGAGGATGACGTGGCACGAACCCTCTATAGCGACCTTGCCGGGACCTGGGGAATCTCACTTGACAAGGTTATCCCCGGGCACGGCGAGAACCTTCAGGGAGAGATAACGGTTCACAGTGATGCCGGGAGCGTCACGATCCCGCTCGTCCTCCGATTAGGAGAACCATCATGGGATTAAAGCCGATGCCGGAAACAAAGACCCTGACCATCGAGAAGGAGCGTGAACGGTGCATCAGGGTCATCCAGGGATGCATCCCGAAAGAGTACCGGCAGGTCCTGATCGATGACCTCGAGAAGCTCCCGTGCAAAGGGGCGAGGGACTACCAGGTCTATGCCCGCGAGGTTTACGAGACGGCCTGGAAGATCTGGGCAGAAGACCAGAAGGACTACCTGTGGTGGGAGAATTGGGGGCCTTACCTGTTCGCAGCAGCAGAGTATGCGAAGAAAGCGGGGGACCTCTCCTTCAGCCTCTTCATTGGGTACGCCACGAGTTCATTCGGACCTGCTTCCTCCTACGGGGCATCGACGATGGCCTCGGAGTTCAAGGACCAGGGTCTGGAGTTTTACGCCTATTATATCGAGTACTCGGATACAAAGGACTTCAAGACCTGCCTTATCGATTTCGTCAATGCGCGGCTAACCGAGTTTCTGATCACCCTTGCAAGCGGGGCGGTCGACACTGTGATCCTGCAGGGGATCGATATCCGGAACCCAAAGACCTACAAAAGGCTTGCCTGGCTCTGGCTCTGGAAAGTCGAGGTAAATCTGGCCCGGGAACCAGAGAAAGGGCTCGTTGAGGCGATGATCGCAGCTGGAAAGGAAGTGACAATGACCGCCGGCATGATGCTCCTCCAGGAGTTTGTCAACACCCATGGGAGCTCAAACCTCCGGGACCTCCATACCTCGGTGAAGAAGAAGGGGCTGCTCGGGCCGGGGCAGCAGGGAGGAGAAGAAGAAGGGCCGCAGAAACCCAAGGTCAACGAAGAGCCCACGAAAAAGAAACCTGAGAAGACGAAGCCCGAAGACGAGGCGGCCGGGAAGAGGAAGACGGAAGAGAAGAAACCAGAAGAGGAATCGGGGAAGAAGAAAGAAGAGAAGAAGTCTGAGGAGCCTGATGCCAGGAAAGGGGGCGAGAAGAAGTCCCCTGAACAGGAGCAGTACGAAAAGCGGGTCGAGGCAGAGAAGAAGAAGGCCCAGAAAGAGGCCGATGATGCCGTAGAACGGGGGAAGGAGTTTGCCGATCAGAAGGCGAAGGCCGCATTCGAAGAAGGCAGGGCAAAAGGGTGGGAAAAACTGGAGAACCTGAAGGCTGCCACCGAGGAGCTTCAGAGGAACCCGAACGACCCGGAAGCGCGGAAGAAGTATGCCGATGCCTGCGAGGAAGTCCAGAAGGACAAGCACGCGATGCACGAGCTGAACGATGCCGACCCGAACAGGCCAAACAAGATCCGCGAGGAATTCAACGAGTACTGGAAGGGGCAGTACGAGAAAGTCGACCGGATGGCAAAGCAAAGGATCGCTGACGAACTGAACCAGAACCTGAAACCGGGTGAGAAACCCTATACCGCTGATGATATAGAGGTTGCCGGGGTTACGAACACCCCGCCAAAGTCTGCCGCGGAGGACAGCGTGAAGTCCACCTATGACCGGGACGTCACGTATCGTGACAAGCGAACCGGGAAGGATATCCCCACCGATATATCGGAACCGATCTATAACAACGAATTCTACAAGCAGCGGCACGGCGGGAAAGAGCCTGCCAGCCCCGAGGAAGCAAAAAAGTTTGCTGAAGAGTGCGATCAGACGGTGACCGACCGGTTCCACCGGGATGCCTATGGGGGCGGCAAGGAGGACATCGGCCCCGCGGTCGATCCGAAGCAGAAGGGGAAGCCATTCAGGGACGTCGAGGCCTCGGCAAAGACCATGGAGGACAAGGTTCAGGAGTGGTACACGCGTGCTGACAAGGCCGCAAAAGCCAATAAACCCGGGGATGCAGAGGCTTGTAAAGAGGAGGGGATGCGTCAGCTCACAAAGCAGTTCAAGAACCAGATCGAAGGCCGGGTGAACAAGGTGAACGAGATTATGGGCTATCCCAATCCGCCGGTTGCAAACGTCCCTCCAAAGCTCCGATCTGCCGTCGATGTCATGAACCGGGTCGGGACGAAAGGGCCTGATGGGAAGACCTTCACGGTTGCGGATGCAGAGGCAGCTCTGAAACAGATGGGGACGAGTCCGCGGAAGGTGGTGCACGAGATGTCCGGAGTTCTCGAATCGACCCAGAAACTCACGCCGCCTGAAGTAAAGACGGCGGTGGAGCAGCATGTCCGGGATCTCGAGGCGGCTGATGCCAGTCCCACGGGCAGTCAGCAGCGCCTGAAATCGGAGTTGAAGAAGAAATGGAAGAAGTGATTGGTATGCAACGTCCGGGAAAGCAGGGGAACTTTCTATGACTGCGAAAGAGAAGTTCTGCCCGAAATGCGGGGATTCCTGCAGCCCGGAGGCAAAGTTCTGCGGATCCTGCGGGTACCGGTTCGATGAGAAGGGTACAGGTGATGTCGCCCGGAAAGTTCAGGAGACGGTCCGTTCAGCAGAGTCAGCCGTGAGGACTGCTGAATCGGCGGTCAGAACCGCAACCCAGGTACGGGATCTCGTGATCACTCCTCCTGCCGAGTGGAAGGTGGTTGTCGGAGACAAACTCCCCGAGGCACTGGTGGCAAAGGCTGCCGGCACGATCCAGGCGAAAGCTACTGATGTAGTGGCAGGAAAGGCCAATGAGGTCCTTGAGAAGGTCGTCTTTAGCACCGTGAAGAACCCTGAGACCTTTCCTCCGGCCCCTGCCACTCCTGTACCTGAACCTGAAGGGGAGCGGTGTATCTCCTGTGGGGCAGTCCTGAAACTCGGGATGAAGTTCTGCGGCTCCTGTGGAGCGGCGAATGTCCCGCCGGTGAAAAAAGCGGTTCCGAAACCTGATACGAAGCCTGCAGCACTAAACCCTGAAGGGGAACGGTGTGTATCCTGCGGTGCAGCATTACGACCGGAGGTAAAGTTCTGCGGTTCCTGTGGAGCGGCGGTGACGACCCCCGTGAAAGCAACACCGATCAAGGGCCAGTGCGCCTCCTGCGGTGCTCTCCTGAAGCCAGGAGTAAAATTCTGTGGCTCCTGCGGGGCGAAAGTACCTGGTTCCTGATAGCTCTCGTCTCCTCCCGTGAAGCCTCCTCCCACCATATCGCTTTTTATTCCGCCCGGCCAAGTGTTTTCCATGCCATTCTGCACCTCCTGCGGACAGCAGCTCGCTGCGACCGACCGCTTCTGTACCTCGTGCGGGGCCCTGCTTGAGCCGATAGTGACACCACCTCCCGTCTCATCCTCTCCCGAAATCCCGGAAGAGATCCGGTGGACCAACAAGGTACTCGGTTTTACGTCCGATTACTTTGTGAACTCTGGAGGGGCCGGCCAGGCCGCCTCCAAAAAGACAAGCGATGTCAACACGGGGGTTGCGGTCGCCGGGACCCTTCTCGGAAGCCTTTCGGCGGCCGGGGCCGGGATCCTTGCGAAGAGCAGGGAGGACGATTTTATCCGGTGGGACGAGGCACGAAGCGTTGCCCTCAACCAAAAGAAGAAGACGGTCACCGTGACCCGGAAATCCCTTGTCTTCCCGATCAGGCTCTACTGCACCGATGGGAACTACGATCAGGTCGTCGCATTCATCAGGAAATACGCATACCCTGCCATCATCAAGGAATGAGTGTCGTAGTGTCTGCCAAAATTACCCCAACCGGTAAGCATCCCAGGATGGTTGCGGCCTATGAAGTGTCCGGCTTATATTCCGACCTTCCCGGCTTTTTCATCCTCTCCGCATTCTACCGGCAGTAATTATCTTTTCCTCTCTCGAATGCAACCCAAGCGGATTCCTCCCCACTGGCGTCCGACCCGGGTTCCAATGAGCATCCATCAGATCGTGCTCATCATGATCTCATGGACCCTCTGGTAGGAGACATTCGCCTCATTAAAACGGTTTTCAAGGGTGAGAAGATCTCCCTGCAGTATAAGAGCCTGAAAGAGGGTGATAGCCTGGTCCCTGTTCTGGGGCGAAAATGCGATCGCTTTGTCAAGTCTTATCAGGGCACCCGGCCGGTTCCCGGTTGCATTCCGGGAGAGGGCCTGGTAATAATAGACCTCATTGTCCATTGGGTTAAGGGAGATCGCCATGGCAAACGATTCCTCGGAGTCATCCCCACCGAGGAGTGCGAGAGAAAGCCCCCGATTCTTCCAGGCCTCGCTTTGGTCCGAATCGGTCGCAATAGCCTGGTCAAAGGCCGCCACCGCCTCTTCGTACCGCCCTAATGTGTGATGGGTCTCACCCCTCTGATTCCACTCTTGAGCGGTAGAGATACAGCCCGCAGAGAAGATGATGCGGATAAACAGAATGAGAAGGCCCCGTTCCATTAAGAGAGTTAGACCCAGATCCCTCAAGAGGATTCTGATTCACGGCCCAATCCCGGAATCAGCGCCTGCAATGAACAATGATCCAAAAAATAACATATTTATGATAATCTTCTCATTATACTCCATGGCACAGTTTTGCGAATCATGCGGGGCACCGCTCAAGGAAGGCGACAGGTTCTGTGAGCAGTGCGGGGCAACGGTGGCGACTGTCCAGCCGGCAGCGGCTCCCCCGGCACCACCGGCTCCGGCAGCACAGAAGGAAAAGAATCCTCTCATAGCGCTCCTCCTCTCGTTCTTCTTCCCTGGGCTCGGGTCGGTATACAATGGCGACACTCTAAAGGGGGTTCTGATCTACATCGGGGCCATTATCGGGATGTTCCTCTTCATCGTCCCCGGGGTGATTGTCTGGATTTATGGTATGTATGATGCTTATACGACGGCAAAGAAGATGAACGAGGGGCTCATCCCTTACAAGGAGGCGAACATTATGGTCATCATCGGTTTTATCGTCGTCGTCCTCGTCATCGGGGCCATCGCCCTCGCGTTCAGCATGGGGCTCTGATCCCATTTTTCCAATGCTCTTCGCAAGATATCTTTGCGTTGTCAGTGGGGAGCAGGGTAGATGGAACCTTCTCTAATTCTCTCCATCTGAGACCTTATCTCCAAGCACCGGTGCAAGCAGCCCGGATGCATGCCAGATACACTGCCGTCTGGTATGAGGAGAGTGATTATCCGGACTGCATCGTCGTACTGGTAGCAAAACAAGATTTATCCCCTCCTTGGAGACACCATCCTCTATGACATCCCGGCTGAGCCTCACGGTCCTTGTTGACAATACCACCCTCACCGACCATTATCTCACTGCAGAGCCAGGGCTCTCGTTCCTCATACAGACGGGAGGGAAGAAGATCCTGTTTGACACCGGGTACTCGGATCTCTTCCTTTCCAATGCCAGGAAGATGGGAATCAACCTCGGGGACCTTGATTATGTGGTGCTCTCGCATGGTCACCTCGATCATACGTGGGGGCTCATCCCGCTCGTCCGGCTCCTGACAGAGGCAACTATCGAGGATATGCCCCGCACCATGCCGGAACTTGTCGCCCACCCGCTCTGTTTCTGCCCAAAGGAGAAGCTCCCCCTGGTAAATACCGGTTCAATCCTTAACGAAGCCGAAGCCTGTCGCCAGTTCAGGGTGAATCTCTCTGATAAGCCGGTCTGGATCACTGATGGCCTGGTCTTCCTGGGTGAGATCCCCCGGAGATTTCCATTCGAGCAGTCAGATCCGGGGAAGAGGAAGATCCTCCTTCCTGATGGGAGGATAGAACCCGATCGGTTGATTGACGATACGGCTCTTGCGTTCCGTTCCAGTGAAGGACTTGTCATCATCACAGGCTGCTCGCATGCCGGGATCTGCAATATCACCCAATATGCCCGGGAAGTCTGCAACGAACGAAAGGTCGTTGGTATTATCGGCGGACTCCACCTTCTCACGCCTTCTACAGCCCAGCTCAAGGGAACAGGGGAGTATCTTCGGGAGCTCCATTTGCCTGCGGTCCACGCCTGTCACTGCACTTCGCTTGCCTCCAAAATTGCTCTTGCCAAGTATTGTCCCGTGCAGGAGGTGGGGGTTGGCATGAAGCTGGAGTGGTAGGAATACGATGAAAGAAGAGAGGGCTTCACCATCACCAACAATAAAAGTCAATGATTCCTTCTCGCTGTTTTGTGTGGGAACACTGATTCGAGGTTTTCTCTGCATAAAAATTGGTCAATGAAACGCTGCCGCGGCACCTTTTAGGGGTGGCGGTGTTATGGAATATGAGGGCCGACAGCCCCAAAAGATATATCCTATTCATCAATAGTCCCCACACCAGCGAGCGACGAGCCACAATCATTCTTATCGGGAACGGAGTGGTAAAAGCGACCATTGAACTGGCCTCAATGAACATCACCCTCGATGAAGCACCCGATGTGCTGTACAACTATCCGGATCTTCACCACTCTTTTCATGCAGGTCCAATAATTGGAGCATTCAACTCCAATTTAACTGAATGTTAACCTTTTTTTGATTCAGAATAACAATACCTCTTCTTTTACCATAGTAAGCGAAATTCACCCTATCTGTTTCTCATATACCTTATATTGCTTTATTTTACAGACAGAAGGTATTTTAAGAGGTATTATTGAGAGAAGTGATGAGGGGAGGATCAGTGAAGGGGAATGATGGGAAGAATGCACCGGACTGTCCTGTCTTTGGTGTCAGGAGCGGGTACCCGGTAATCGGCTTGGGGATTCTCCTCCTCCTGTTTGCAATATTTCCTCTCTTTTTTCTCCCTGGAACAATGCCTGTTGCCATCGCAGTCTTATTTGGGGGGTTTGGGGCATTCCTGATCTTGGCCGGATTGACACAATGATAGGGACATCATCGGGTCCATCAGCGATATGATACCAGGCTGGGTATAATGGGGCTGAATTGAGGAAGAAAAATGATGATCCCATTTTCAGTCTTTCAGCTCCAGTTCCGTGCCACACAGGATGGTGATACCGTTTTTTTCTCCTCTCTTGGTCTCATCCAAAGAATCTTTTGAGGAGGAGCATCA
>JAJRBU010000127.1 GCA_028679315.1 Methanoregulaceae archaeon | reverse complement strand
AACGATCCCGGGAAAAGCGTCCTCGAAAGTTATCCCTAATTCCCCGAGAGGGGCTCCAAGCACTCCCCGTGACATGAAGAGGAGGTAAACCATAAGTCCTGCCACCGTATGCGGGAGCACGAGGGGAATGTCCACCAGGGTTTCTACGAGGCCTTTCCATGGGGATTCGGAACGGCTGAGCGCGTAGGCCAGCGGAGTCCCGGTAATGGCAAGTATCCCAACGGCACAAAATCCTGCCAGGAAGGTAACAAGGAAGGCCTGGAAGACCACCGGATCTGCTGCCGCAGAGGCTAGGTACTCCGGGTTCCGCAGGACCGGGATAGCGATGACCAAGAGGGCAAGGACGATGACCCCTACAAGGATCATCCCCGGGATCCAGAATGCGATAAGGGAATGCCCGCCGGAGGGCTGCCTCTTCTTCCTGGGTAGCTCAGGGAAGATCATGGAGTTGCCCCTTCCGACGGGGGAGCCGGCCATCCGGGTCGTCCTTTTGCCGATTCGTTCGTGATGTAGTCGATAAACTCACGGGCCAGCTCCGGATTGGGGGAATTGGCAGGGATGGTCATGGCGTACACGATGGGCCGGCCGGTTCGCTCCCTCCCGATCGTGCTGAAGCGGGGAAAGCCGAGGACTACGGTGACATTGCGGTACTGCTCCGTGTATTCACCGGATCCCAGGTTGATTGATTGCGGGAGGGGGATATAGGAGAGATTCATTCCTTCTGCCACGCTGCGATATTCGATAGCATAGTCGATTCCACCCGAAGCCAGGAGCGAGAGGAGATAGATGCTGCCGTCCCTGATGACGACCTTGTCGTCAGAGGGGCGCATGATCTCCGGAAGGGCGATGGTCGTGGTTGTACCATTTTCCGAAACCGTGATGGTTGACGGGAAGTGGTCTGCAATCACCTGTTCAAAGAGCCCGGGATCCCCATATTCATCTTCAGCAAGCTGCACCACCATCAAAGCACGATACCCGGCAGCGTCCAGCATGGGATTCGAGAATCCCAGCCGGACATCGGGCCGGGTGATGATCTGATACCAGTTATCAGGAGTGATCACTTCATGGTACCGGCTCTTGTTGGTGTAGACGATGACCATCTCGTTGGTTGCGAAAGGAAGATACCAGTCAGTGTAGTTCTTCCCTGTCTCTTCCATTGGACGATACATGAGATCGGGAATAAGGGATTCATCTGCCACGGCGATGACATCAGCACTCCGGTGCAGGTCGGTAACCTGCCGGATGACCTGGATGCTTCCGTGCCCCTCAATCTGGACATCAACGCCGGGATGTGCCGCTTCGAATTCCTGCTCGGCCTGGGCAAAGGGGGAGAGGAGGCTCCCTGCAGCAATAACCTTCAGGGTATTTTGCGGGGGAGACGGGTCAGAGCATCCGGCAACGAGGATGCTCCCTATAAGGCAGAGCGCCAGAACGACCAGCGTTAATCCTTTATCTCGATCCGATCCACCCATTTCACCCACGCACTCCCTTCGGTAACGATACCTGGTTCTTCCGAGATGATAGCGATACGGGCCGGCCCTCCATCGTCATAGGAGAGAGGTGTCCCATTCTGTTCGTACATGAGGATGATACGCAGCGGAGGTGCCGGAATCTCCGTAAGATTCTCATTGAACGTGATAAAGCCGCGGCCTTCAAGCTGGTCATAGTCAAAGACCCAGAGGTATCCGTCCGGTGCAGAGACCCAGATCTGCTGTCCCGGTTGGATGCCGCCAGCCTGGGCGGCAATATCCCTGAGATCCACCCCTTTACAGGTATAGGGGCCGAAGCGGGCCCCGGTGGTCGAGACGCAGTAGCCATGCCCGTTCACAACGGGAAGTTCCTTGAGGTCCTTTATGGTGAGGACCTTCTCGGTGGTCCCGTTTACCGTCACCCTCCAGTTCTCGGTCAGGGGATCACGAGCCGGTGTGCTGCATCCGGCGATAATGGCAAAGAGGAGGATGACGGTCAGAAGGACTGCTGTTCTCGCATGAAAATTTGTCTGCCTCATGAACTCTTCCTCCCGAGAAGGACAATGAGTCCCCAGCCGGTAAGGATAGTAGAGATGAGGAGCGGACTCTCTGTTGGCGGAGGAGGATAAGTCTCATTCATCTTTGACTCATAGGACTTGGGGAGGTTGTCTGCAGAGCCGTTATATCCCCCGGGGTAAACGCGTACCTCGTCCACCCACTTTACGGTATACCCGCCAGTGGAAGGATACAGGTTTTCAAAGAGGTGGATCTTTTCCTGGGGCATGACCTCATGCATGTCCCAGTTGCCAAAGACATGTTTAGACTCGCTGTTGGTCGAGGTATCGGCGAGGAATACCAGACGCATTGCGACATGATAGGAGGGAGGGTAGCCGGTCCCCTGCCGTTCACCGACCGCAGACTCTTCACCATTGAACCAGCAGACCGTGATATTCCCCTGTCGGGACTTTGGCTCATAAACGTTCTCGTAGGGGAACTCTACGTGATACCCGTCCACGGCTTTCACCATCACCTCATCTCCCGGCACCATTCCGCCGATAAGGTCGCAGAGGTCCCGGACGGCAGTTCCTTTCACTGCCCCCATATCCCTGAAATTCGAAGTCTCGTTTCTATCCCACTG
>JAJRBU010000001.1 GCA_028679315.1 Methanoregulaceae archaeon | reverse complement strand
ATTCAAAAATACCAGCCTTTAGAGGATTATATTGTTAATCTACCAATTATCTTCGCTTTCGGTGCTCCGCAGCACGATGCTGCCGGCGATATTTCACGGACTACCACGATATCTTCTCTTTAAACAGGAATTCCGGGATTCACGGCCAAAATAATCTTATTTTCTTCCTAGCTATGCACCTGATCCCGGTATGACTGTGGATGACCATCCGAAAAGCAGAATAAGGTCCATCGCCAATATTCTCCCCTCATACCAGGTGAAAAATATGGGTATATTTGACAAATTACGGGGCAGTAAAAGTATTCAGCTGACCCCTAAGTCAGCTCTTATTACCGCTGCAATCACGGTAATTGCATCCGATGGCGTACTTGATGAAGCTGAACTTGGTGATCTTGCCAAGATTGCCAGGGGAGATAAAAATGCCGTAAATGATGCCGTCCAGGTGCTCCAGGGGGGTTCAATACAGGAAGCCATGGATCTTGTCACGAACTGTCTTAATGAAAAGCAGAGAATGTCGGCAATGGCAATCCTGCTCGACCTTGCTATGGCAGATGGTATCCTGGCCGGGAATGAACAGAAGATCCTGCAGCAGTACATGGAAAAATTCGGCATCTCTGAAGTGGCGTTAAAGCCTGTCATCGATGCAATAGCCCTGAAAAACGACTTTTCAGTCTTCTCTTAAACTCTTTTTCCGCTCTTTGTCAAACCAGAGATTGTCATATGTTGGGCTGTCCCGGCCTTCATCACCATGCGTTCGAATGCTCCCTGGAAATACACCATCACCTCGATCTCCGCTCCTTGCCGGGCTAGTCGTAGACCGTCATCATACTTCTTCCTGACATTCCGGAGACCATGCTGCAGAAAATATTCACCAGTACACTCAAGATATGCTGTTTCATGGTGAAGGACTGCTTCTTCGAACACCTTTGTCTCAATTGCGCCCTTGAGAGCATCTTCCCCGGAAACGGGGGTGTGGTACTCTCCGTGTCGATCGAGGCCGCTGATCTGGCGCCAGTCAACATTCCCCCTTTCATCACGCTCCTTGTGGAGCATGTAAGGATACACCCTGCATATGGCAGGTCTCATTTCATAAATCCTGCACCTTCGGTCTTTCAGGAAGTGACAGGATCGATCACGATCTTCGCGTGAGCGTATCGTATACCCGGAAGTATAGTAGGTACCATGCTGGTCACAGAAATCAAGAAATGGGACGGGTTCCAGTGCCTCCGGTTCACAAGCCCTGATCCGCAGGACGTCCTCATCAAGGAGAAGGACATGACCGTTGAATTCTCTCGTACAGCAACGCGCGCAGCAGTCACAACGGAATCCGACATCCGATATAATTGCTGCCAGTTCACTCAAATGATAACCACGCAGTGCCGCAAGCTCTTCACGCCGTGACATGAGGAGAGAGTGAAACGGCGGGGGAATCTTTGTTCCTTGGTTCATACCTGACAGGTAAATTACCATCAAACGGCAAAAAGGCAGGGTTCGGGTACGGATATCTGATGAAACATGCTCCTTTAAACCAACCAACTCTGAATGGAGATCCGGGAATGTTATGCTGGAGGTTTTCGATAAAGAGAAACGAACGCTGAAGGTAATTTTCGTCTTCAAGTTCCGTGTCCGAAGGGCACCTTATAGAAGAATTAGTAATTCACATCAAAAGCACATCAGCCCGCTATTTTGGATGCAATGGTTCAATCCTCTCTGCTGTTTAGGTGAGGATTTCATAATAAGAAGCTCAAACCAAAAATTCAGGTGACGGAGTTTAGTTGATATGATTATGGATGAGAATTTTCGATGTAATATAAATATGAGGGCCTTTTTCTACAATAATCATGATTACTGCTTATCCAAAAGATTAACCCTAAATGCATTGATCAGAAGCCCGATAAGCACAGCCATATACATTACCCCAATCAGCATCTCAATGATAACCACTGATCTGGCTAATGGCGCAACAGCATAAATATCCCCAAATCCAGTCGTTGAGAGAGCTACAAAACTGAAGTAGAAAAGAGCTGAAAGAGTTATTTTACCAGAACTTATCATGAACGACCCGCTAGAGAGGTACTCCATTAGCATATAGATCATCCCGAAAATCATCCCGATTATGATATACACCATTATTGCCCGACTGATTTCAAATCTAGTCACTTCCCGTGCCAAAAGGATTCGGCGAACGATAAGGAGGAGGATGTAGGTGAGGAATAATATAAAGACTATCAAGAGTGAGACATCTGCACCCTTTGAAGGTAAGAAATACCAGATCCAGCCTATAAGAAACAATGGAGCCGCTAGCAGGGCCCCAATTACTAATTGCCGGGGTTTATCGCTGATTGAAAACAAACCTGCGAGAAGAAACATATTCACCAGGATGATCATTAATAAATTACCGAAATGAGTATCCTCGAATAAAGGAAAAATTATAAAAAAGGCCGCTAAGATGGCAAGCGTTATAAAATCCCTGTATTTATGGACCAGTATCCGGATGCGAACCAACTGTTTCTGTGAATATTCCTCATCAAATTCATTCGTCATGCGTCGCAATGCTCTATGTCCATCAAAATAATTACTTCATTAAAGTCATAGTCCTATTGGTCGTGATTATCAGGCCCACTTTGTAGTTTTCAGCCGCCTTTAGTGCTAGCGGGGATAGGACAGGGTTCATGCTGAAATCTGACGTCCCGTTGATGAGAAAGTGGGGGAGGTATTATTTCATCAGGTATATAGGAAAGGTGAGGATTAGAGTGTAGAGATGTCGTATCCTTTGGTAAGGGTTCCAGTCGTATAATGGTTTTTTTCACACTTGATATCCATTTGACGGAAACTACCACAGGCATATCTATTCTCGAGGGGGAGACCTCCCCGTTCATCGCTGCATTTTTTTAGTGCCTCAGCCCGGATTTGAACCGGGGACAACCAGATCTTCAGTCTGGCGCTCTCCCGAACTGAGCTACTGAGGCGAGGAATACATTATTCAGCTTTTGGCCTAATAAATTATCGTGTTTATGGGTGCATATCCCAAAAATGCACCGATTTTTCCCTTTGGTGGTGAATTCTCTGGTTCTGGCTGGAACAGGCGGTGCTAATGGTGGATTCGAGGAGCGCTTGGTAGCTCTTCTCAAATCAAGGAAATCTGCTCTCGTGCACCTTACCCATAACGACCTCGATGCAGTTGGCGGCGATGCTATCCACAGGATACGGTACTGGACGATCACCAGTATCTTCTGCTCGGTCGGCAGTTTCCCCTCAGCCCTCGATGCGGTTGCATCAGTAGAGGGCAACGGAATAACTCTGTCGATCAGCGATCTTGGCTACCAGAAGGGGATTGAACATCGCATCCGAAGCGTGAACGAGGCAGGGTGGCGGATCGAATGGCGCGATCACCACCGTTGGTCCACGGAAGAGATCGGGCTTGTCCAGAACCACTGCGACCTGCTCAGGCTGGATACCTCCACCTGCGGCTGTGGTATCTGCGCAAAGGACCTCCTTCCAGGGGATAAAACGGCAGCAGAGATCGCACGTGTCGTCTGCGATTATGATCTCTGGAAACATGAAGACCCCCGATCAGCGGTGCTCGGCATTGTCCTGCAGCGGAAGAGGAACAGGGATTATGTCCGTGACAGGCTTGCCGAAGGGATTTTTTCCGACGATTATATCCAAAGGGAGTACCAGGAGATAGTGGGCGACATGGAGGAGAAAATGGCAAAAAGCATCCATAAAGCCACGATAATGGGAGAGAAATACCGGATTGCCTTTTCCCCACTGTTCGGATACCCAAGCGAGACCGCTGCCCGGATAAGAAAAGAGCTTTCGACAGATATTGAGGTGCTGGTCTCGAAGGACGGGCGGTTCTCACTCCGCTCGGTCCCCCCCATCAGCCATATCATAGCCCGGGAATACGGTGGCGGGGGGCATCCCAATGCTGCCGGCGGATCATTCCGCTTCTCGTTCTGGGAGAGGATCCGGTTCATTCTGTTTGGCAGTAGCTCACAGTTCCCGTACTTTGTGGATATCGCAGAATCTATCTGATGATAGAGGCCTTCTCCACGATGGATTTCCAGTACTGGCTGCACGAGTCCTGGCAGTACCCGGCGCAGAGCAGGCTGTCCGGATCTTTCAATTCGAGGGCCTGTACGAGATCCTCTTTTTCTGCATCGAGAAGGACAATCTTCTGGACGTCATATTCATCCATGAGTTCCCTGATGAGCCCGAGCGCTGATGGCCTGATCGCCACTAATGCCTGGTGTTCGAGCAGGAGAGCAAGAGATTTCCTGGTCTGGTCGTGACAGAAAAAAAAGACTTTCCGGCCTGCCAGCACATCGAGTTCTTCTCCGGCTGGATTTCTGCAGAGCAGAACATGGCCCGCAATACCAGCATCCCGCATCGCCCGCATCATCTCCTGATACGCTGAATAAACTGAATGGGCAGCCTCGTCGCGATCTTGAAAATAACGGTCGGTGAGCCCGAGTTCCCGGGGAGACGGGGCTGCAAACCACAGATTCTTTTGCATTATGTCCAGGTCGAGAGTATCCTGCACGAATGGCAGGGTGTCACATCCTACCTCCCCGGTTATTGCTGTTCCCTCGATCCCAAAGAGAGAATCAAGTAAGCGGCGTTGGTAAAACCTCCCTCCGGCGCATGGCAGGGTTACCCGGGCCTCGATCTGGGGCACCAGCCCCGCCTCAAGATGGTAGGTGATGAGGTCAGCTGCCCGTCCCCGCCGGGCTCCCACCCATTCTGCCAGGGCATCGTGTTCAGGCTCCGGTGCATCGGAACCAAACGACCTGGTTGGAAATGAGACCCGCTTTCCCATTGTAATCACGTTATTTATAGCATCATCGTCAAAACGAGATAATGATGAGTGCCAGACCCGTCCTCGTGACCTGCGGGCTTCCCTACACCAATGGCCCCTGCCACCTTGGCCACCTCCGCACGTATGTGCCGGCTGACTTTTATGTCCGGTATCTGCGCAGGACTGGTGAAGAGGTCGTTTTCATCTGCGGGTCCGATAATCACGGAACCCCAATCGTAGTGAGCGCTGAAGATGCAGGAATATCTCCGAGGGCACTTTCAGAGCAGTACCATGCCCACTTCGACAAGACATTCCGCAGGATGGATGTGATTTTTGATCATTTCGGGATGACTGACGATCCCACCAATCATAAGAGAACCAAATCAATCGTCGAGCGCCTGAAAAAAAATGGGCATGTGTACTCGAAAGTAATCCAGCAGAGCTATTGCACAAAATGCCAGCGGTTTCTCCCGGACCGGTACGTTGAGGGGATCTGTCCACACTGCGGGACCGCTGCAAGGGGAGATGAGTGCGACCAGGGGTGTGGGAAACACCTTGAACCCGGTGAGATAAAGGAACCGACCTGCACGGTCTGCGGAACAAGAGCTGAATCCAGGGATCAGGAGCATTACTTTTTCAGGCTGAGCGGATTTAAGGAGTTCCTGCTCGACCACCTTGATACCCTATCCGGAACCCTCAATGCCCGGAATTACGCCCTTGGGTGGGTGAAAGATGAACTGCATGACTGGTGCATCACACGAACCCTTGACTGGGGGGTAAAATTCCCGGGCCGGGAAGACCTGGTGGTGTATGTCTGGGTTGATGCTCCAATCGGCTACATCTCGTTTACCGAGGAATGGGCGGAAAAGACTGGTCGGTCATGGAAGGAGTTATGGTGCAGTGAAAACACCAGGGTAAACCATTTCATTGGCGGGGATATCATCTATCACCATTGTATCTTCTGGCCAGCACTCCTCAAGGGTGCGGGATATGGAGTACCCTATGCGGTGATAGCATCGGGAATGCTCAAGGTGGATGATCATAAGTTTTCGAAGTCCCGCGGTTACGTGGTCTGGACAAATGACGATTACCTTGATAAAGGCCTTCCTGCTGATTACCTGCGGTACTACCTCCTCGCATACACCAGCCATACCAAGGAACTGAACTTCTCCTGGAAGATGTTTCAGGAGCGGATCAATAACGAGCTTGTAAACACGCTCGGTAACTTTGCGTACCGAACACTGTTTTTTGCCGATAAGGAGTTTGGAGGCACACCGGATATACCAGTTCATGCAGAGATTATAAACGAGATACGGAATACCTTAAGCCAGGTGGATTTCTCTGTCAGGGAGTATGAGTTCAAGACAGCCATCGATACCATGATGACCCTTGCTTCGTACGGCAACAACTACATCCAGACCAATGCTCCCTGGAAACTGATCAAGACCGACAGGAATGCTGCAGCCCAGGTTGTCAAGGACTGCATCGTGCTTGTGAAGGCACTGGCACTCCTCTTTGAACCCGTGATACCTCAAAAAGCTCAGAAACTCTGGGAGATGCTTGGATATTCTGACCGAATCGCCGATCATGCAATCAGTGAGGCACTCATGGATGTTGCAGCTGGACCATTACCGGAACTATATCCCGTATTCTCCAAGATTGAGGATGAGTTCATTGGTGAAATGGATAAGCTCCTTGAATATAGGGTCGCAAAGGCAGAGAAAAAGATGATAAAAACAGAAACCATTTCATTCGAAGAATTCTGTAAACTGGATATCAGGATTGGAATCGTTGTCAATGCAGAGCGGGTACCGAAATCAAATAAACTCCTAAAACTCAGAGTGGATATCGGTGGGGAGATCCGTCAGATTGTTGCCGGGATGGCCCAGTTCTACACTCCCGAAGAGCTGACAGGAAAGAGCGTGGTGGTGGTGGTGAACCTCCAACCAGCCAAGATATTTGGCATCGAGAGCAATGGAATGATCCTTGCAGCAGGGGATACTGCATCTCTTCTGACTCCTGAGAAACCGGTTGAGCCGGGGACAAAAATCAGGTAGTCCTTGGTTTTAACAATATTTTTGAACGATCTGGTAAAAGATAGTGGACAATTCACAGAACAGGGCCACTCATTCGTGTTAAATCTCACGATTGTGATATCATCCCGGAGTTTATAGATGCATATCACTTATCATTTTTCAATCGGGAAACGCGAGAAAAATTAGGGTTTAGTCAGCCAGGATATCAGGGCACTCTGATGCGTTGGCTGGTTGATTTCCACGTGTAGGTAATGCCATCACAATCTGCCCATGTGATATAGAGCTTTACTGTGTAAGTCCCTGGTACCTTGTAGATTTTTACCGGATCAGGTTTTGATGACATCGTCCCGTCACCAAAAAGCCATATATAGCGAACTGCTTTTGGTCCGGTGCTCGTATCGGTAAACTGGACTTCCTGGCCATTCTTTACATAACTAAAGCTGGCCGTTGGCGGGCATATGCAGCATGTCTCATCCTTTGTGTTGATGAAGTTGTATTCAAAGTCCGGTTGATCAGCATCCAGCGTGACGAGCGTATTTGGAGTAATTTGTTTCCAACCCAGGGTGAGGGTTTCGTTCAGCCAGTAAGTCCCATAGGGCACGTTCAGGAAGGCATAGGTGCCATCAGGCCCGGTTATATCAGTTGCAATGACGGCTCCTGTTTTCGCATCAGACAGGGTGATTTCCCATCCCATGAGACCACATTCAGGGCACTTTTGATCGCCTTTCTTGCCGGTGATGTTTCCAAATTGAGGGATTAGTTTATTCGTGAAGTTGATGTTCTGGATGTCCTGGTTCACCAACGTGACGGGTTGGGTCCCTGTCGCTGGAGTCACGGCTACCCAGCCCGTCTGCATCGTCTCCGTGACGTTGTAGTCGCCCTGGATCAGGTCGCAGACTTCCCAGGACCCATCACCATCTGTGGTATCACTGCCTACCACATCGCCAGTCGAGTTCGTTACCGTGATCTCCCAGCCGGCCTGCGGACCGTTGTTCTCGTCCAGCTTATACCCGCTCAGACACAGGCTTCGCCTATTCGTGAAGTTGATCTGCTGGATGTCCTGGTCCACCAACGTGACGGGTTGGGTCCCTGTCGCTGGAGTCACGGCTACCCAGCCGGGCTGCATCGTCTCCGTGACGTTGTAGTCGCCCTGGATCAGGTCGCAGACTTCCCAGGACCCATCACCATCCGTGGTATCACTGCCTACCACATCGCCAGTCGAGTTCGTTACTGTGATCTCCCAGCCGGCCTGCGGACCGTTGTTCTCATCCAGCTTATACCCGCTCAGACACAGGCTTCTCCTATTCGTGAAGTTCACGTCGATACTATCACCACAAGTTAGGGGAACGTCAACACTGATTGGTGTGACATTTGTCCAGCCGGTCTTACCAGTCTCTGTTATAGTGTATGTGGCGGGATACAGACCGCAGAACTCGTAATAACCATTTGCATCAGTCGTAGTTGAATTACTATATCCACTCGAATTTGTCAAAGTTATATTCCAGGGTTCTGTCGGAACACTTTCTCCTACCCCGTCACCGTCACCATCAATTCGTTTGTAACCGCTGATGCAGAGGAGTTCATGGTTTCTAAAGTTCTGGTCCATGTAGTACAGATTAGTAGAACTGACAACGAGCGGACCATAATAGATTTGCGGACTTGGAGCGGTCTGATAC